>NZ_JBFUIQ010000013.1:0-75571 GCF_056401795.1 Peribacillus sp. P4_D6 | reverse complement strand
CACATGTGGAAGAAGCAGATCATCTGCGTCATCATCAAGATGTAAAACCTATATATGCAAAACGTAAAGAAACGATTGAGCGTGTATTCGCTGATGCAAAAGAAAAGCATGGTATGCGTTGGACTACTTTAAGGGGACTTAAAAAATTGTCGATGCAGGCGATGCTTACTTTCGCTGCCATTAATTTAAAGAAGATGGCCAATTGGACATGGCGAGATCCAAAAATGGCCTAACATAGTGGGCTCGTAGAGCCCCAATCTCTTAACTTTAGGCGGAAATTCAAAGGGAATTTCAAAAGGGGTTCAGAATTTTTTAATTCCGAACCCCTTTTGTCTACAAACTGAAGCCGATTCACTCAATCGGCTTTTTTTATTCATTTACTGAAAAGCATTTTTTTGTTCATCTCCAACATATTATGATGCGTCTGTTTTTATCGAATTATKTTTATCGGTGCCTACATTTTTTTTATCTTTCATGAGACTGAAGATATAGGCCAGAACGGAACCTGATATGTTATGCCAAACACTGAAAATGGCACTTGGAACAGCGGCCAAAGGCGAGAAGTGGGCTGTTGCTATGGCTACACCTAAACCAGAGTTCTGCATACCGACCTCCATTGCAACAGCTTTCTGTTTAGCTAAATCCATCCCGCATAAACGAGCAAAGAAGAAGCCGAGTAAAAAACCAAGAACATTATGAAGAACGACTACTGCAAAAATCAGCAAACCTGTTTTAGCCAGCTGATCTTGGCTGCCAGCTACTACGGCAGATACGATCAGAACGATGGAAATGACAGATACTAGAGGTAAAGCCTTTGCACCGGCCTCTGCCTGTTTGCCGAAAAACTTTTTAACAAGAAATCCCAGTATCAGTGGGATAATCACCACTTGAATGATCGAAATGAATAATGACCCAATACTGATATTGACCCATTTACTTGCCAAGAGCAGAATAAGCAGTGGCGTTACGATAGGCGCTAGAATAGTGGAAACAGAAGCAATGGCAACTGCAAGCGCAACATTTCCTCTCGCAAGAAACACCATGACATTCGAAGCCGTTCCACTAGGGCAACATCCTACCAAAATAACACCAACAGCGACTTCTTTGGGCAAATCGAACCCAATTGCTAATCCGAATGCCAATAAGGGCATAATGATAAAATGACCTGCTACCCCTAGTGCGACCTCTTTCGGCCGTCGGAATACTTCTTTAAAATCCGCTGCTGATAATGTAAGTCCCATGCCAAACATGACAATTCCTAGTAATGGAACAATATAGTCTCCAATCCATATAAACTGATTAGGTAAGATATACGCAATAACTGCAAATAAAATGACCCATAAGGTAAACGTTTTACCAGCAAATCCGCTGATTTTCTCTACTACTCCCATAGTGACCTCCTAGATGTTTTGAAATAAAACAATTATAATTTATATTCAGAATATTTAAAACCCTTTTGGGCGATAAAAATATCATTAGGGCTGAACTAGTGTGAATATGACGGTTTACTATAGGAAAAAAGGGGACAGGGTTTTTATATTCTGTTCGCTTTTGACTTTATTTTTTTAATAAAATAAGAGGGTGCTGTATATTAGTGGCAAACTAGTTTATAAGGAACCGGAAATTGAATTAGTATTTGTTGTTTTACAGGTTTAATTATTGCTATTGTATGTTTAGCCAGGGCTATAAAAGAAGTGGAGATGTGGTTTCTTTGATACATATATTAATTGCGGATGATGATCGGCATATTCGGGAGTTGCTTAAATTTCACTTGGAAAAGGAAGGGTACATGGTATCGGAAGCGAAGGACGGTAATGAAGCTTCCTTGTTACTGGAGAAGGAACGGATCCATCTGGCTGTTGTCGATATAATGATGCCGTATAAAAACGGACTGGATCTTTGTAAGGAAATCCGGGATCAATATGATCTGCCCGTCATTTTATTGACAGCTAAGGATCAACTTATCGATAAGGAAAAGGGGTACTTTGCGGGTACGGATGATTACCTCGTGAAGCCATTTGAGCCAAGGGAACTTCTATTTCGGATAAAAGCGCTATTGCGAAGATACCGTATGGTGAATTCTGAATCCATCTCATTGAATCAAACGGTGATTGACCGTAAAAGTTACGAAGTGCGAATAAAGGGGAATACGCTGCTCCTGCCGCTTAAGGAATTTGAGCTGCTGGCTCAGCTGGGAAGTTTTCCTGATCAGGTCTTTACGCGTGAGCAGCTTATTGAACTGGTTTGGGGTGCTGATTTTGCAGGGGATGATCGAACGGTTGATGTCCATATTAAACGGTTGAGGGAACGTTTTGCCGGCCGGACCGATGACTTTGTCATAACGACTGTCCGTGGCTTAGGTTATAAACTGGAGGTCAACAAGAAGTGAAAACACTTTATTTCAGGATAGTTATTCAAACCATTTTGATCATGGTGCTTGCCAGTGTCATCGCTTTTTTAATTTCCAATGTCTATTATCATCAGGTTCAAAAACCCAACAATGGTGAGAAGATAAGCAAAGTCGCAAGTGAGATCGTCTCCTTATATGAGGAGAATCCTGATCAGGATATTGATGCGTATTTAACCCATATTGCAGGATTGCACTATCAAATGTATCTATTTAATGAGCAGGGTGAAGGAACTTTATATGGTGAGCCGTTTCGGGAAACGAATTTGGACCGCGACACGATTTCCGGAGTTTTGAATGGGAATACCTATCAAGGGATCGCCAATTATAATAATGGGTTATTTATTACGGGTTTTTTTGAAGATGTATTAATTAATAGCATTGGGGTCCCGATGAACGTGAATGGTGAAAAGCATGCATTGTTTGTAAGGCCCAATATAGAGCTGCAGTTTGGCGAATTTCGCTTTTTCCTTGCAGTTTTACTCGTTCTGACGCTACTTCTTAGTTTTTTATTTGTGATCATTAATACGCGTTTCATCGTTAAGCCGATTACGAAATTAACGGAGGCTACAAAAAGAATCGCCGATGGGGATTATAGTAGTAAATTGAATGTCTCCCGAAGCGATGAAATAGGGGACTTGGCACAGCACTTCTCGAAAATGACTCAAAGCATACAGCGGTTGGATGATATGAGGCAGGAGTTCGTATCGAATGTATCTCATGAAATTCAATCTCCGCTTGCATCCATCCAAGGTTTTTCCCAAACCCTTCAATCGGAGGAATTAACAAAGGAACAAAGAAATCAGTACTTATCCATCATTGAAAAAGAAAGCAGGCGCATGTCGTCGTTAAGCAAACAGCTGCTCATGCTTGCTTCGTTGGATAAAGTAGATGATCCGCTGCAGCGGTCAAAGTTCGATTTAGCGCAGCAAATCCGGCAGGTGTTGTTCATGCTGGAATGGAATTGGCGGGAAAAGGATATGGTGATCGAAATGGATTTGCCGTCCACCGCCATTTCTGCAGATGAGAAACTATTAAATCAAGTTTGGACGAATTTGATAACCAATAGCATTAAATACTCGGAAAGCGGCAGTTCAATCCATATTCGGATTAAAAGTATAGGCAGTACTGTTGAAGTGATGATCGCGGATACGGGCATTGGAATTCCAGAAGAAGACCTCCCTTATATCCTTGATCGCTTTTATAAAGTCGACAAAGTGAGGAACAGAAGTGAAACAGGCAGCGGATTAGGACTTTCGATCACGAAGAAGACGGTTGAACTTCATGGAGGAACGATTGAAGTCCAAAGTGAACTTGGTAAAGGGACCACTTTTTATATACGGCTGCCCTTTATGTAATCAGTTGTTCATCTTCCATTCATATTGAGTGTTTACAATCGAGTCATACCGATTGAAGCAGGACTTGATTGGTAAACAAAAGAAAAGGGAGATGAAATGATGTTTTTGGCAATGCGTGAACTAAAGCATTCAAAGTTACGTTATCTGCTGATTGGACTGATCATGGTATTGGTCGCTTTGCTTGTTTTTATCATTTCAGGATTAGCTAATGGACTTTCAGCAGATAATGCTTCATCCATACAAAACATGAAAGCCGACTATTTCGTCATGGAGCATGACTCTAAAAATAAATTGAATCGATCGATCATATCGATGGAAAAGCTTGATGAAATCCGGGCTATATCGGATGTTAAAGCAGCCGAAGGGCTGGGGCAAATGATGATCACATTGAATAAAATCGGATCATCGGAGAAAACGGATGCCACTATTTTTGCGACCGATGCCAGTGGGATTTTAGCACCAAAGGTCATAGAAGGAACGAGCTATGACAATAAGAAACAAGGTGAAGTCGTTGCAGATCGTTCTTTAAAAGAAGTCGGTTATAAATTGGGTGATTCACTTAAAGATGACCTATCAGGTAATGTTTTCACCATTGTTGGTTTTACTGAAAATCAGTCTTACAGCCATACACCGGTAGTTTACATGAATGTTAAGGGGTGGCAGGAGATTAATCCTGGATTGAAAAATCAAGGTAAAGACTCAATCAGCGCAATAGCCGTGCAAATGGATTCGAAGTCAGAAGAGAATGTACGTGAATCATTGCCTGAAGGTGTAACGCTCATTTCGAAAGAAGAATCACTTCAGAGTATACCAGGGTTCAAAGAGGAACAGGGGACATTGACGATGATGATTGCCTTTTTGTTTGTCATTGCAGCTTTCGTTTTGGCCGTATTCTTTTATGTGATTACTTTGCAGAAGACGAATCAATTTGGAGTCCTTAAAGCACTGGGGGCCAATACGGGCTACCTGGCAAAAAGCATCGTTGGTCAAGTAATGCTGCTTGCCGTGACATGCATAGCCATCAGTGTTGCCCTGACATTCGGCGTCACTTTAATCATGCCAGAAGGAATGCCATTTGAATTGAGTGCCGATTTGGTCATTAAATATTCCGTATTACTTTTGGCTGTATCCGTATTGGGTTCGCTGCTATCCCTATACCGAGTAGCGAAGATAGACGCGATCGAAGCAATAGGGAGGGTATCATGATGGGGGATAAACTATTATTTGAAAACGTCAGTAAGGTTTATGGGGAAGGCGATAATAAGGTGAAAGCCCTTGATGATATTTCCCTGAATGTAAGAGCGGGGGAATTCGTCGCCATCGTCGGTCCTTCAGGTTCAGGAAAAAGTACTTTTCTTTCGATAGCAGGTGCGTTACTATCCCCGAGCAAAGGCCGCTTACTGCTGAATGGTGAGGATATTACAACACTATCCCCAAAAGAATTGACTCGGGTGCGCCTTGAAAAGATCGGGTTTGTATTCCAATCGTCGAACCTTGTGCCATATCTCTCCGTACGAGATCAGCTTCTGCTGCTTTCCGAATTGATCGGCAAGCGAGATAAAACAACTGTGAAAAAAGCGGACGAATTGCTTAGCCACCTTGGACTTGGACATCGGACAGATCACCTGCCAGAAGCACTGTCGGGCGGTGAGCGGCAGCGTGTAGCAATCGCCCGTTCGCTGATGAATGATCCAGAAATCATTTTAGCGGATGAACCAACCGCAAGTCTTGATTCCAAAAGAGGCAGGGATGTTGTTGAAATGCTTGCACATGAGGTGAAATCAAGAAATAAAGCGGCCATCATGGTAACGCATGATGAAAGAATGTTGGATTTATGTGATCGAGTGGTCAATATTACGGATGGCAAGGTATTTGGATGAAGTTATACGTAAAAGTCCGCCGCCTCTCCAAAGGAATTAGGAGTGGCGGCGGACTGAATTGCTTGAAGGGGATGGTTAACCGACAGTAAGCGGATGGAATACTAGTCGTTACTTTATATAAACGATTTGCGATTATGTATAATATTTTGCTTGTATCCCAGCTGGTTATCTTCGGATCATTCATGTTTTTTTATTTTAAAGAACAAGCAGTGATAGGTTGCTTTCACACCTGAATCATTTCGGTATTCTGTGTCGTATATGTTGATTAACTCTCGAAAAAAGGAAGGGCGCTGGCAGTAGTTTTCTTTGTTGCTGTTAGCAGCGCCAATCTTTTTGATTGAAGTGAAAAATTCACGAACTGTCTGAAAGTACTCCAGTTCAAGCTTTTCTATTTTTGTAATCTCGATTGGAGCTGCTGCTGAATAGGGGATTGCTGCTTCGCAAACTTGGGATAATTCTTCTAGAGTGTAAAACGTTTGGCCTGGTGAACTATCCATGGAAAGTTGAAGCTTTTCTTTCGCTTGTTCATATGACCTATGAAGCTCTTGAAAGGTATCTATTCCGAACGTTGAAAATATCAGGCTTCCTTCCGCCGTTAATCGTGTAAAAAGTTTTTCAAGGGTTGCAGGAAGATCATTCAGCCATTGAAATGTTGCATTGGAAATAATCAAGTCGTAATTTTCATTTAGCGCCATTTCTTCGATGTCCGTACATAAAAATGTAACACGGTCTTCCTTTGTTAATCCTTTTGCCACTTCAACCATACCGGGTGCCAAATCAACAGCCGTAATGGCGGCATTAGGGAATGTTTTGACGAGTAACCTGGTTAAGTAACCGGTGCCGCAGCCGATTTCAAGAATATTGATTTTATGATTGGTGTTTTTTTGAGGAAGCAAATCCACTAATTGCTTTGCCATGTTTTTTTGAACATTGGCATACGCATCATATGTTTGCGCGTGTACACTGAATCGCTTGCTTAACAATCGTTTATCTATCATGAACGTACTCCTTTTGAATAAATGTTTTTATATGATCCATACATTCCTCTGGTTTTGTGAAAAATGGAATATGACCAGTACCTTCGATAATACGAACCTCGGCTTTCCCACCCAGATTCTCTTTAATGAAAGATGAAGCTTCAAGTGGACAAATTTTGTCTTCCCTCCCATGAAGCATTAAAAAGGGGGCTTCAATCCGGTCGAGTCTTGCTCGAGCATCTTTCTGAAGTAAATAATCCAGTCCAATCAGAAGCGAAAACACATCATCTCCATGAAACTCGCTTTGACTGATCTTGGTGAATTGATGATAAAAACCTGCTTCTTTTTCAGCATCGGAAAACATCGCTTCATAGAAGGAAGTCAAAGTCTTCTCTTTATTGCGCGGCAGTTGTTTCTTCATGCGCTCGACCATTCGCGGATCCCAGCCAACTGAATAATTTTCCCCTGTAGTGAACCGACTTGTTGCGCCAAAAAGGATAAAACCTTTTATTCTTTCTCGAAAAGAACTTGAGAGTTCAAGTGATACTAGTGATCCTAATGACCAGCCCAATAAATAAACAGGACCATCGATGGAAGCGATTGTGTTTATGACCCGTTCTTCAAAGTCATTTAGTGCCTTCATATCTCTCCAATCTATAAATAAAAGGTGAAATAGTTCTGACAGCGGTTTGATTAACGGTTGAAACGCCTCTTTTTCCATTCCCCAGCCAGGAAGCACGACTAAATTCGGCTGCTTCATTCAACAACACCCATTTCTTTTCCAATGATCGAAACTTTTTGAACTGCCCAATCAAGATCTTTTTTATCGTGGAGAGTCGTTACGGTAAACCGGATTCTCGCTTCATTTTCAGGAACGGTCGGCGGCCTGACAGCAATAGCGGCAATTCCTTCTTTTTGCAAACGTGCAGCAAATTCCATCGCTTTTTCGTTTTCCCCGATGACGATAGGAACAATTTGTGATCGGCTTCCGCAAATGTTAAACCCGTAATTTGTGAGTTCTTTTCTAAAGTATTCTGAATGTGTTTGGAGCAGTGAGCGGCGTTCTGGTTCTTGCTGTACAAGTTCAATCGCTGTTTTTATAGCACCGAGTATGGCAGGGGGAAGTGCAGTTGAATAGATGAATCCGCGCATGCGATTTTTTAAATAGTCGATGAGCCATTCTTTCCCGACAACATAGGCCCCGAATGAACCAAGCGCTTTACTGAATGTTCCCATTTGGATATCTATTTTATTTTGAAGATGGAGATGACCTGCATAGCCTTCACCGTTTTTACCGTAAATGCCGCTTCCATGTGCTTCATCTGTCATTAACATTGCGTTATAACGTTCCTTTAACCGAACTAGGTCTTCAAGATAAGCGAAGTCACCATCCATGCTGAAGACCGTATCCGTCACGATTAATTTACGTGCTTCAATCGGTGATTTTTTCAAAAATGCTTCTAAATGATCTAAATCATTATGACGATAGCGTACATGCTTTGCTCTGCTTAAAAGAGCTCCATCGACAATGCTTGCATGATTCAATTTATCACTATAAATAATATCGTTACGGGACAGCAGGGTGGAGATTATTCCAAGGTTCGCGTTATAACCACTGTTGATGATGAGTCCTGCTTCGGCCTTCTTCCAATTGACAAGAGCTTGTTCCGCCTGCTCGTAAAGAGGATGATTGCCAACAATTAAACGTGAAGCCGTTGCTCCTGCACCATATGTATGTACGGCATCAACCATAGCCTTTTTCAGCCGCTCATCTCCTGCATATCCTAAATAGTTATTAGAAGCTAGATTAAGCATCCTGCACCCGTTGACCGTAAGCCAAGGCTGCTCGGCACATACGGTTGATACGAGTTCGCGCTTTTGCGAAATCTCTTCTAAATGAGCCAGTTCTTTTTTTATTTTTTCTTCCCAACAAAGTAAACGTTTTTCACTGTGCATGGCCATTCTCCTTTTTATATGTCAACTAAAAATAATGCAGGTTAACACATAAAACATTCTAATCATGACTCAATGAAACTGTCAAGCTTTGAAAACGAGCATGAGAATAAAGTAATGATCCATTAATCTGGGAGAATTCAAGGGTCGGAAAAGGCTGGTAGATTATTTAGATTCCAGCCAGGAACAACCATTAAAAATAAGTTTAAGGAGAATCGGGCAGCGGTGGTTTTGTTAAGCTAATGTATAAAAATATGTATTAAGCTCATTCATTGAAGATAATCTAACTTCCAAGGTAGTCTTTTTGTTAAACCTTCAAATCTTTGAAGGATTAAATGGGATTCCATGTTACTATAGAGCAGTGAAATTTAACAGAATTCACATTAACCATTACATAAAGGAAGGGTATAAATATGAAAAAGATTTCTTTAGATGTTTTCTTTATATTAATAGGAGCTTTTATTTTCGCTTTGGCAATAAATCTTTTCGTCATTCCCAATGAGCTTGGTGAGGGAGGAGTCACAGGGATAACCATCATACTGTTTTATCTTTTTGAATGGTCACCAGGGCTGTTAAGTTTGATCATTAACGCTGTCCTGCTCATTGTCGGTTATAAATTTTTGTCGAAAATGACAACGGTATATACAATCGTAGCCGTTGCCTTTAATTCACTTTTCCTTCATTTAACCGAAAGTTGGTCGATATCTTCAGATGAATTGGTCATCAATGCCATATTTGGCGGGGTTTTTGCCGGTGCAGGTATTGGCATGATCATTCGTGTTGGAGGAACTACTGCCGGTACGACGATCCTTGCCCGAATTACGAATAAGTATTTGGGATGGAGTTTAAGCTACGGACTTCTGTTTTTCGATTTAATCGTTGCGTTCTCATCTTATTTCATAATTGGCGCTGAAGGTCTGATGCTCACTATACTAATGCTTTATATCGGAACAAAAACGATGGAATTCATCATTGAGGGATTGAACCCGAAAAAAGCGATCACCATCATTTCAAAAGAAGCGGACCAGATTGCAAAACAAGTAACCGAATTGATGGACCGGGGAGTCACTGTTTTTAGTGGTCATGGATACTATACAAAAGAATCCAAGGATATTTTATATATCGTTATAAGTAAGCAAGAGGTACTGAAGTTAAAGAGAATAGTGCAGTCAACGGATAGCAATGCTTTTATAGCCATACATGATGTTCGGGACGTATTCGGTGAAGGTTTCCTGGATATATCGAAGTCCTGATGGTAATAATGTATAAGCGAAATGAAAAGGCCTAATAGGCTTTTTTATTTTGCATGGCGAAAAATCTATAAATTCTGAATAATTTGTTATATTATGTAAGTAAGAAACCACACACCCTGAGGAGTGCAGCCATTAAATGTGGAGGTGTCCAAGATGATCCTTTTAAAAGTGGATGACAGAAAGTTTGGGAAAAGCAATATCAAGTACAGTGTCGTTGATAAGGAAACGAATGAATTGATCATTAGCGGTGTGTTTAAGGAATTTGGACAAGCAAGCGATAAATATTATGAATTGAAGGATGAATACGGTCCTTCCAATGTAAAGATGATATTGAAGTGAAAAGAGGGGGACCGGAGGGTTTCCCTTTTTTCGTATAATGCCGGGAATGAAAATGCCCGTACAATAAATAATCGGATAAAGGAATAATCAAAGGTTTCTGAATCATATAATTAGATTAAGAGAGTTCTTAATATCCTTTTTTTACAATATACTACAATTTTATTGTGAAGTATGGAATTTGGTGGTAATATAAAGCGCATAAATGTAAACGTTTGCAATGTTTTTGTGAGGGGGTGATGTAAAAGAAGTACAATAGACTATGAATTTTATAGAATGAATGGCTTTTATTTTACTAATTTTATGCAAACGTTTTCTTAAAATTGCATGAATATTATGAGAAAAAGGGAGAGTGGGTAGGCATGAAGCGTAAAAAATGGTACGGGGGAATTCTTACTGCTTTATTGATTTTTAGTGTGATTTTGGCTGGATGCTCTTCTTCAACAGGCGGAAACAGCGACTCAAAGGATGTCGTGACGCTGGATATATTTCAATTCAAGGTAGAATTCAAGTCGCAATTCGAGACATTGGCAAAACAATATGAAAAAGAAAATCCAAATGTGAAAATCAAGGTATCGACAGTCGGCGGCGGAAATGATTATAAATCAGCCATTACGGCAAAGTTCGCTTCAGGTGAGGAGCCAGCGGTGTTTAACATTGGCGGACCGGTAGATGTCGCACAATATAAAGATAGATTAACAGATTTAAAGGACACGAAGGCTGCTGCTGCAGCGCTTGACGGTACTTTGGATGGCGTGGAAGAGGACGGGCAAGTCCTTGGACTTCCATTTAACCAGGAAGGATACGGCTTGATTTATAACAAACGGATATTTAAAGAAGCCGGAATTAATCCTGATGACATTACAAGTTATGAAACATTAGAGGCGGCAGTTAAGAAAATCGATTCACAAAAAGACAAATTGAAAATCGATGCAGTTTTCGCTTATCCGGTCAAAGAGAAGTGGGTGACAGGAAACCATTTATCCAATGTATTCTTATCACCGGAGTTTGATGGGAATGTGTTAGAAGCAAGTAAGGCACCAACGGTTAAATTCACGGATGGTGACAAGTTTAAACAATTGGTCGATATCCAAAATGAGTATTCCGTCCAGCCGACTGCAAGTCTTGATTACTCCCAACAAGTGGAGGAGCTGTTCTCGCTTGAAAAGGTTGCGATCATTCAGCAAGGTAACTGGGTGTATAACACAGTCTATGATATGGATCCTGAGTTAGCTGAAAAGGGAATTGGCATCATCCCGATTCCAAATGGAGACAATGCAGGCATGCCGGTCGGTGTACCGAACTATTGGGCAGTGAACAAGAAATCGGATGAAAAGGTACAGGAAGCAGCCAAGAAGTTCCTAGACTGGATGTATACATCCGAAGCAGGGAAAAAAGCTGTTTTGGAAGATTTTAAATTCATTCCTGCTTATGAAGGATATGATGTAGAAAAAATTGCCGATCCAATTTCAAAAGAAATTTATAAATACTCTCAAGAAGGAAATACGATTGGATGGGTGTTTAATGGATATCCGGTCGGTTGGAATGATGACCTTGGTGCAAGTGTCCAAAAATACGTAACTGGTAAATTGACTTGGGAGGAACTTGTCCAACAGAACATTGAAAATTGGGAGAAGATTCATAGCAAATAAGAGTTGGGAAATGCAAGTGACCAATCGGCAAGAAAAACGTGTCGATTGGTTGTTCCTTCTTATAGAAAAGCCGCTAAGGGATTCATCAAATTACCCAGTCATGATCTAACCCATTAACTATTAAATCATTTCAAGGAGGTCGGTTTCGTTGAGAAATCGGGATGCCGCATATTGGCTGTTTTTAACACCTGTTCTTGCTGCACTCATTTTGGTTGTGATCGTGCCACTCATCTACGGATTTTATTATTCCTTTACGAATTGGAACGGTTTAGGGACACCGGATTTCATCGGTTTTAAGAATTATATAGACTTGTTTACGGATAAAGGGTTCCTTGATACATTTTGGTTCACGATTAAATTTTCCGTAGCGGCAATTGTGGTAATCAATATCATCGGATTAAGTTTGGCTCTCATCGTGACTTCGAAAATTAAATCAAGCAACATATTGCGGACAGTTTTCTTTATGCCCAATTTAATTGGCGGCTTGATACTCGGCTTTATTTGGCAGTTCATTTTTATTAAGGTCTTCGGTGCGATTGGTGATTTGACGGGGATCGAAGCATTTAATGGGTGGTTATCGACGACTGATACCGGATTTTGGGGATTGATCATTTTAACGTCCTGGCAAATGGCCGGATATATCATGATCATTTATATCGCCTATCTGCAGGCAGTTCCTGAAGACTTGATCGAAGCGGCAAAAATTGACGGAGCGAACAGCTTCCAACGTTTTCGCCATATAACTTTTCCGCTAGTGGCACCTGCTTTTACCGTCAGTTTGTTTTTGACGCTTTCCCACTCGTTCAAGATCTATGATCAAAACCTTTCTTTGACGAATGGAGCTCCCTATAATTCAACTGAAATGGTTGCGATGAACATTGTAAAATCCGCCTTCACCGAAAACGATATGGCATATGCACAGGCAAAAGCCGTTATCTTTTTCGTAATCGTGGCGGTCGTTTCACTGACACAAGTCTATTTCAATAAAAAACGGGAGGTTGAGCTGTAATGAGGGGAAAATGGAAATTGTGGCTGATTGGATTCATCGGATTCATTTTGGCCATATTATGGCTCACTCCGTTTTATTTAATGCTTGTCAATGCTTTTAAAATGAAACGGGATATATTTGCCGATACATTGGGACTGCCTGAAACCTGGACATTGGAAAACTTCACTCAAGCTTTCGAGCAATTGGATTTCCTCCGGACTTTATTCAATTCTTTATTGATATCGGGCGTTAGTGTAGTCATCATCATCATCTTTTCTGCGATGGCAGCATACGCTCTTTCCCGAAACAAAAGTAAAATAAGTTCCCTGCTTTTCTTTGTGTTTGTAGCAGCCATGCTGATCCCGTTTCAGTCTGTGATGATACCGCTCGTTGCCCAATTCGGACAGCTTGGGATGCTGAACAAGGCTGGACTGATTTTCATGTATTTAGGTTTTGGCTGCAGTCTATCCATATTCCTATATCATGGTACCTTAAAAGGGATTCCCCTCTCACTAGATGAGGCAGCAAAGATTGATGGTGCAAACCGATTTCAAGTATTTTGGTATATCATATTTCCACTATTAAAGCCGATGTCCATTACAGTTGGGATCTTGAATGTCATTTGGATATGGAACGACTATTTGCTGCCATCCCTTGTTATTGGCGGCGCGGGATCGGAGACCATTCCACTTAAATTATTCTTCTTCTTCGGACAATATACGAAGCAATGGCATCTCGCCTTGGCTGGACTTACTTTATCCATCATTCCAGTCATCATTGCGTACTTTTTTGCTCAGAGGCAAATTATTAAAGGAATTGCAGATGGAGCCGTTAAATAACTATTTAAATATAGGGAATATTAAACCATGTGCGGTGAACGGGGAGTGTTGATGAATTTGTCTGTTACTATAAAAGACGTTGCCAAAAAAGCAAATGTCGCTCCATCAACGGTATCGCGTGTAATCCATAACAGCCCGACAATCAGTGAAAAGACCAAGCGCAAGGTACGCAAGGTATTAAAGGAAATGGGCTATCATATGAATGAAAATGCCCGGAACTTAGTCACGAAGTCAACTAAGGCCATTGGGATCGTCATGAAAAGTTCGGCAAGGGAATCACTTTATAATCCTTTTTTTCCCGAAGTGATCCGGGGCATCGGAGATTTCTGTAATAAAGAAGGGTACAGTCTTTCTCTGACTACCGGCGAGACGGAGGATTCCATCTTTGAGGATGTCGTGAAAATGGTCCAGGGCAGAAGAGTGGATGGCATGATTGTTTTGTACTCTAAAAAGGACGATCAAGTGGTGCCGTATTTATTGAAGCAGGGCTTCCCGTTCGTTTTGATCGGGAAGCCAAGTACGAACATGAGCGGTATCACATTCATTGATAACGATAATGTTCAAGCGGCCAGGGAAGTATCGGAGTTTGTAATCAATCTTGGACATGAGCGAATCGCCTTTTTAGGAGGCAGCCCCGAGTTTGAAGTGATCCAGGACCGCTTGACAGGCTTTCAACAAGCGATGGAACAGGCCGGGGTGGATGTGCGACAGGAATATATCAAATTGATTCCTTTAAATCGAACGGATGGAATAAAGGCGATTGACGAATTGCTGGAATTGAAGGAGGCACCAACCGCTTTTTTGGTTATGGATCTTTTATTGGGTGTGCTCTTACTTGGAGTGTTAGCCGAAAAGAACTTGAAAGTGCCGCAGCAAATAAGCGTCGTCTGTTTTAACCACTCAGAATTCATAGAATTTTTAAGTACCCCGCTGACAACGGTTGATATCCATACGTATCAGTTAGGGTATGAAGCCGCAAAATGCGTTTTCGATCTTATTGCGAATCCGGAAATGATGGAAAAGAGCATCAGCATTCCTACCAAAATCATAAAGCGAGAGTCGCATTTTGTTGCGGGAAAGGAAATTAAATGAAAATTGTAGAAAAGTTTTACCAATTAAAGCTTGATTTTTGCTAACATAAATTTACAATATAGATTATCACTATTATTTTTGAAAATTCATACTTTCTAAGGTCGATAAGTATGTTCTTATATTTTGATCATCCCTAACGCAAACGTTTGCGTTTTGAATAAAGAGGTAATAGTTAAACATCAAAACAAGTTGCCTTGAAATGATTCTTGAATGGAGGAGGTTGTTCATGAGAGTCCTTGTATGGAATGAGTTTCGCCACGAGAAAACAAAGCCTGAAGTAGCAAAAGTATATCCGGATGGCATCCATGGTGCAATTGCCGGCTTTTTACAAAGTGATCAGGTCGAAGTGAGGACCGCTACTCTCGATGAAGAAGAGCACGGATTAACCGAGGAAGTACTGGAACGAACCGATGTACTGCTTTGGTGGGGTCATGTTGCACATGATGAAGTTCAGGATGAAATCATTGCAAGGGTTCACAAGCGAGTAATTGAGGGAATGGGTCTCATCGTCCTCCATTCTGGTCATTTTTCAAAGATCTTCAAACGATTGATGGGAACGACTTGTGATTTGAAATGGCGGGTGGCGGATGAAAGGGAACGGCTTTGGGTAGTCTATCCGAGTCACCCTATCGTTGATGGAATCGGAGAATATATCGAGCTTGAAAAGGAAGAGATGTACGGGGAACATTTTGATATTCCTGCACCAGATCAATTAATATTCGTCAGTTGGTTTGAAGGCGGGGAGATATTCAGAAGCGGTTGCACGTATCAGCGGGGTAAAGGGAGGATTTTCTACTTCCGTCCAGGACATGAAACATATCCTACCTACCATAATCCGGAGATTCAACGTGTGATTAAAAATGCCGTTGATTGGGTCAAGCCGGAATTCGGAATCGCAACGAACTATGGTAAAGCCGAACCGTTGGAATCCATCTCATCCAAAGAGATGAAGTGAAGGAGAGAACAAAATGGGCATAGTGAAGGTAGGAGTCATTGGATGCGGGAGTATCGCAAAAAACAGGCATTTTCCGGAGTATGAATCACATCAGGAAACGGAGATCATTGCCGTTTGTGATATTGTGCCGGACCGGGCGAATGCAGCAGCACAAAGGTATGGAGCGCAAGCATATACTGATTATATAGAACTTTTGAAGAATGAGGAGATTGAAGCGATCAGTGTATGTACACCGAATTACCTGCATGCACGCATCACGGTTGCGGCCTTGGAAGCGGGTAAGCATGTCCTATGTGAGAAACCAATGGCTACTTCTTTAGCAGACGCTGAAAAAATGAATGAAGCAGCAGCGAAAAGCGGCAAAATACTAATGATTGGCCATAATCAGCGATTTGTTCCCTCTCATCAAAAAGCGAAACAGCTTATTGAGAGCGGGGAGCTAGGGAAGATCTATAGCTTCCGGACGGCTTTTGGACATTCCGGGCCGGAAACCTGGAGCGTGGACGGACTGGAAAGCTGGTTTTTTAAAAAGGATCAGGCGGTCATTGGTGCAATGGGCGATTTAGGCGTTCATAAAGCTGATTTATTACGGTATATCCTTGGAGAAGAATTTGTTGAAGTGGGAGCCTTTGTGGAAACGACTGCCAAGAAAAACACGGACGTTGATGACAGTGCGGCCTGTATACTCCGGACGGAGAACGGTATCATCGGAACTCTTACCGCCAGCTGGTCTTATGCAAAAGAAGACAATGCTACGGTCATTTATGCGGAAAAAGCGGTATTGCGCCTTGAAGACGATCCGAAATACTCACTGATCATCCATCATGATAATGGAAAGACAGAAACCACCCAATTAGGAAGCATCCAGACTAATGACTCAGAAGGACAGCATGATTCCGAAGTGATCAGCCACTTTGTAAAATGTGTGGTGGACAATGAGGAGCCTCTTGTCTCAGGAGTTGAAGGATTAAAGTCATTAAAAGTCATTCTTGGCGCGATGGAATCAAATGCATCCCGAAAAATCATCCGCTTATAAAGGGGTTAAAAGTCATCATGTACAAATTAAAAATGGGTATTATCGGTGCTGGCGGAATTGCCCAAAAAAGGCATATCCCAGCTTTTCAAAAATTTCAAGATAAAGTGGTTTTATACGCCATTCAGGATATAGATGAAATGAAGGCGCGGGAAGTGGCGCGGGAATTTCATATCGAAAAGGTTTTCACGAATTATGAAGAAATGTTTGCTGAAGTGGATGCTGTTACAATCGCAACGCCAAACAAGTTTCACGCTGAGATTTCCATTGCTGCCCTGCAAGCGGGTGTACATGTGTTATGCGAAAAGCCGATGGCCATTACAACCGAGGAATGTTTAGCGATAACCGAAGCTGCAAACATATCAGGTAAAGTGTTATCGACTGCCTATCATTACCGCTTCATGAAGGAAGCCCAGGCTGCAAAGAAAATGATTCAGGCCGGTGAAATCGGTGAACCGTATGTAGCGCGTGTACAGGCAATCAGGCGGCGCAAAGTCCCTGGCTGGGGAGTTTTTACAAGCAAGGAATTGCAAGGCGGGGGAAGCGTGATCGATTACGGCTGCCATTTGCTCGATTTGGCATTATGGCTGATGGATGACCCAGAACCGATCGAAATCGTAGGTTCGACATATAATTATGTCAGTAAGGGTGTCGATCAGGTCAATTTATGGGGCAATTTCGATGCCTCGGTATTTGAAGTGGATGACCATGCCACGGCATATATCAAATTTGCCAACGGAGCATCTCTATTATTCGAAACATCTTGGGCCGCGAATATCCGTGAAGAAGCAACTGTTTTGAGTTTATCCGGAACGCAGGGCGGACTTGATGTATTTCCGCTGGTCTTGAATCAGGCTAAGCACGGCATGCTTTTAAACAGTGAGGCAGTATGGATGCCAGGAGAGGATACACCAGACCTGCAACAGGCAGAGAACTTTATCAACAGCTGCCTGGGGTTAGCGGAACCATTGGTAAAACCATCGGAAGCCATGAAAGTTTCGAAAATAATCGAAGCGATTTATCAAAGCTCGGCAAGTGGGAAGGTCATGAGCATAAATTAATGAAAAGGTGAGGTGGGGCATGTGAAATTAGGGATCTTTACAGTGCTATTTGCTCAAAAATCATTCGAGGATATGCTTGATTATGTCGCGGATTCCGGATTAAAAACAGTTGAAATCGGTACAGGCGGGTATCCAGGGAATATCCATTGTCCACTCGATGAACTGCTGGAAAGTGAAGAAAAGCGCCAAAAGTACCTCGAGGCCGTTCAAACAAGAGGGTTAACGATCAGTGCATTCAGCTGCCATGGCAATCCAATCTCTCCTGATGAAACCTTCGCAAAAGAAAGTGATGAAACACTGATCAAAACAATCAAACTTGCATCCTTACTGAACGTCCCGGTGGTCAATACCTTTTCTGGTACAGCGGGTGATCACGAAGGAGCTAAATATCCAAACTGGCCCGTAGCCCCATGGCCGAATGAGTATACAGATGTGCTGAAATGGCAATGGGAAGAAAAATTGATCCCCTATTGGACGAAGGTGGCTGCCATTGCCGATGAACACAATATAAAAATCGGCCTTGAACTGCATGGGGGCTTTCTCGTCCACACACCCTACACCTTGTTAAAACTGCGGGAAGCTACATCTGATGCAATAGGCGCCAACCTTGATCCAAGCCATCTTTGGTGGCAGGGCATCGAACCAGTCGGAGCCATCAAAATCCTAGGGAAAGCGGGAGCAATCTACCACTTCCACGCAAAAGACACATACCTGGATCAGGATAACATCAATATGTATGGATTGACCGACATGCAGCCTTATGGCAATATCCAGAGCCGTGCCTGGAACTTCCGTTCTGTAGGATGCGGCCACAGCCTGCAAGAGTGGTCCGACATCATGAGCGCCCTTCGCACATACGGTTACGATTACGTCGTCAGCATCGAACACGAAGATCCGCTGATGTCAGTTGAAGAAGGATTCCAACGGGCCGTAACCAATCTGAAAACTGTACTCATCAACGAAAGTCCAACTGATTTATGGTGGGTATAATTTAGAGCCGAAAAGAGCAGCCTAATGCAGGTTGCTTTTTATTTTCGCCCTTACTCGTACAAAAGTGGATGAGTGGAATTCACGAGTAAAAGCGTGAAACTGACGAGTAAAACAGTATAATTCACGAGTAAAACAGTATAATTCACGAGTAAAACAGCATAATTCACGAGTAAAACAGCATAATTCACGAGTAAAAGTGCGAAACTCACGAGTAAAAGCATAAAATTCACGAGTAAAAGTGAAATTCATGAGTAAAAGCGTGAAACTCACGGATAAAAGTGAAATTCACGAGTAAAACAGCATAATTTACGTCTGCTGTATCGAGAGAGCTAGTTTTTTTAAAAAATCAATTTGACAGTCACCCTACTGCGTGTTACAGCATACCTTGTAGTAAGTAACGCAAGATACCAATATCACCGAGTAGTGAAGTTGAGAAATATTTTTAAGAAAGAAAGTTGACACTTCTGCTACTCGGTGTTACAGTTTAGTTGTAATAAGTAATACTAAATAGCGTGATTTCCCAAAAGCTATTCAGTATAAAAATTTCCCTCGGAACTACGTTTTAATATAAGTCACAAAATAGAGGAGGCTGAGCATGGAAAATTTAACTGAAATGCTGAAGGGTTCGCTGGAAGGCTGCGTGCTGGAAATCATCAGCCGCCATGAAACCTATGGCTACGAGATTACCCGCCGCCTGAACGAGCTTGGGTTTACTGAAGTCGTGGAAGGGACGGTCTACACCATCCTCGTGCGATTAGAAAAGAAAAAACTGGTGAACATAGAGAAGAAACCGTCAGATATGGGACCGCCCCGCAAGTTTTACTCACTTAATGAGGCTGGACGCCAGGAACTTGAATTATTTTGGGAAAAATGGGATTTTGTATCATCAAAAATCAATGTCTTAAAGTCAATCTAGCTTCATAAGATATTCCGTACGCTATTTTTGGAGTGTCTTGTTTATAAAAAAGGAGGAAAAAATAACATGATGGAATTATTCAAAAAAATGATTGGTGATAAAAAAGAGTATAAAATGATGATGGCACGGGTTGAAGCTCTGCCAGAGGACTACCAATTTGTATTTAAGAAAATTCAAAACTATATGTGGAATTTCTCAGCGGGCAACGGGATGGATATGCTGCACATGCAGTATGAATTAATCGAGTTGTTCGAATCCGGTGCTGCGGAAGGTAGGCAAGTACTGGAAATAACTGGGGACGATGTGGCGTCCTTTGCCGACGAACTAGTGGCAAATGCTAGAACCTATTTCGCCAAGTATCGTGAGGATTTGAATGACAGTATCATGAAGCGATTGGGAAAAAATAAATTCAATAAATAATTCCGACTGAATAGCTGGTTACAAATGTGAAATGCCACCTTCGCTATTCAGTTATATTTTTAACCCGGTAGTAAGTTATACAGATTATCAGTCAGACTAAATAGAGGAGAATAGGCAACCTAGTCCGCTGGGTGCTCGGAAGGATAAATTCGAATCTTACAAGCGGCATTACTGCGCTATTAAAAGGAGGAAAAAAGTATGAGCCATGCAGTGATTACTGTAAAAGGGTTAAAAAAATCCTTTAAAGACAATGAAGTTTTAAAGGGGGTGGATTTTGAGGTGCGGCGTGGCGAAATTTTTGCCCTGCTGGGCTCAAATGGAGCGGGCAAGACGACGACGGTCAACATCCTCTCGACGCTGATGAAGTCCGATGGCGGCGAAGTAGGTATTTGCGGCTTTGACGTTCAGCGTGAACCGGATCATGTTCGCCAGAGCATCAGCCTGACAGGACAGTTTGCAGCTTTAGACGGCATGCTCACCGGGCGGGAAAACCTGCTGATGATCGCCAATTTGCGGGGAGTTTCCAATCCCGCTCAAGTCGCCGACAATCTGCTTGCGAGATTCAGCCTGACCGATGCGGCCAACCGCCGGGCGGATAAATATTCCGGCGGGATGAAGCGCCGGCTTGACATCGCGATGAGCCTGATTGGGACGCCAGCAGTCATTTTTCTCGACGAACCGACGACAGGGCTTGACCCCGAAGCCCGGATTGAAGTCTGGGATACGGTCAAGGAGCTAGCTGGCGGCGGCACGACAATTCTGCTGACAACCCAATACCTGGAGGAAGCCGAACAACTGGCGGACCGTATCGCCATCCTGCATGGCGGAAAAATCATCTCGACCGGGACCCTTACCGAACTCAAGGAGATGTTCCCGCCAGCGAAAGTAGAGTACATCGAGAAGCAGCCGACATTGGAGGAAATTTTCCTCGCGATCATCGGCAAAAAGGAGGAGATGTAAATGAATAGCAAAACAGGGGTATTACTAGGGCGTTTAATGCGCAACATCATGCGCAGCCCGGATACGATTATCACGGTGGCGATCACGCCAATTATGATGATGTTGCTGTTTGTCTACGTATTTGGCGGCGCCATAGAGGCAGGCACGGACAACTACGTCAATTATTTATTGCCGGGAATCTTGCTGATGGCTATCGCATCCGGCGTCGCTTACACTTCAGTAAGGCTGTTTTCGGATGTAAAGAGCGGGTTGATGGCGCGTTTCATTACCATGCCCATCAAGCGCTCGTCGGTATTGTGGGCTCACGTGTTGACCTCGCTAATATCCAATTTGCTTACTGTCGTCGTGGTTATCCTCGTCGCACTCTTGATGGGCTTCCGTTCCAGCGCTGATATCCTGGCTTGGCTAGCGGTAGCTGGGATAATCGTGCTGTTTACGCTGGCGCTGACATGGCTGGCGGTCATTCCTGGATTGACAGCGGGGTCTTTGGAAGGGGCGACAGCCTACTCGTACCCGCTGATTTTCCTGCCGTTTATCAGTTCGGCCTTTGTCCCCACCGAAACCATGCCTAAAATTGTCCGTGCGTTCGCCGAGAACCAGCCAGTGACTTCAATCGTGAATGCGATTCGTGCCCTTTTGTATGAAGGGTCTGTTGGGAACGATATCTGGATTTCGCTTGCCTGGTGTGTCGGCATCATGGTCATCGCTTACTTCTTCGCCAGTAAAGTATTTAAACGCCAGTTCGGGTAAGTACACCATTATCGGATTGGTCATTTCATAGTCAGCCGATGCGATGAATGCTGCATCACTTGGAAGTCTGTTTAAATGCCGGGGCAACCATCGATGAAATCATGGAAACCTTCAAAATTGGTGTGATTGGTGGCGGCCACTTATCCCATCATGGGATTTGCCATACTTGCTTTAGAAGAATTTACAGCAAAAGGGTAGTGGTCGTTCGCAGTGGAAAAATGAAAAGAATAAAGCACATAGATGTAATTGACAGGAAAAGAGTAGATTCAGAAACAAAACCGCTTTGGGAATCAATGTCTTTAAAAATAGATTCCTTTCATTATCATAAAATGCGTGGAGCTCCCCGCGGAATTCACGAGTAAATCTGCAAAACTACGAATAAAAGCAAAATGATTGCTGAAAATAATCCTGAAATTAAAAAAGCGATGCCCCCGGAATTCTGGGGGCATCTTCATTATCATCTTTTCCTAGGGGAATAATCCAATTCCTTAAATAGTTCCGTCAATTCATCCTCGGTCAGGTCGCGCCATTGTCCGATCGCCAGTCCGTCCAGATGGATGTTCATGATCCGGATTCGATGTAAATCACGGACTTCATAACCTAGTGCGGAGCACATACGGCGGATTTGCCTGTTCAGTCCTTGCATTAAAGTGATGTTAAATGTGTATTTGGTCAACTGCTCAACTTTACAAGGAAGTGTTTTCGTATCCAAAATCTCCACTCCGGATGACATATCTTTGATGAAGGAAGCGGTAAGTGGCTTATCCACGGTTACGATGTATTCTTTTTCATGCTTGTTTTCTGCACGAAGGATTTCATTAACGATATCTCCGTCATTTGTAAGAAGGATCAGACCGCTTGAGTCTTTGTCCAGCCGTCCGATATGAAAAATGCGAAGCGGATGATTTACAAAATCAACGATGTTCCCTTTTATGTGTTTTTCGGTCGTACTTGTAATCCCTATCGGTTTATTCAGTGCAATATAGACATTTTGCTGTTCGACTTTTATCGGCTTGCCGTCCACCCGGACATCATCGCCGGATTCAGCTTGACTGCCGAGCTCAGCTACAGTGCCATTAATCGTCACACGGCCTTCGACTATCCATTTGTCTGCGCCTCGTCGCGAGGTAATTCCGGATTCACTGATAAATTTATTGATCCTCAACTAAAGCACACCTTTACATTCAGATTTTCTTCTTTAAAGGATAACGTAAATCATGGTGCATAGACAAGGGGAAAAGAGAAGAAAGCGTTCGTTGATGTGTATCACTGGATGCCCTTTACATGTTCTTCGTGACAGCTGACGGATCTGCTTTTTTCTTTTTGCTTGTCAGGTAGACGCCGAGGAAAACAAGGAGGCCACCGAGGGTTTGGATGGTCGTAATCGCATGACCCAAAATAAGGCTTAGAATGGCGGTAAATACAGCAATCAGATTTAGATAAATCCCAGCCTGGCCGGCATTGATATGGCGAAGGGAAATATTCCAGAAAATAAATGAGCCGACAGAAGGGAAAATCCCGATATATAAAAGACCGGTGATGGCTTTACTGCTTAAATCAAGGTTCATTCCCGAGCCAATGGCAAATGGAGCAATGAGAAACAAACCGAGAAATACGGAAACGGCAGTAGCTGAGATGATCGGAATGTTTTTCAGTTTTTTACCGATTATAGAATAGAAGGTCCAAACGAGAATCGCCAGGATCATCAATAGGTCGCCTTTATTATAATTGAACTGGAATATATCCAGAAGGTGTCCTTTTGTCAAGACCAATAAAACGCCGAATAAAGATATGATAAGTCCAAGTGCATGTAGGGATGAAATTTTCTCCTTTAACAGTAAAGCGGAAAAAAGAACAATTAATGCAGGGTTCATGGAATTGACAAGAGCTGCATTCATGGAAGTTGTATAGGTCAGAGCCCAATAAAGGAAAAAATTATAACTGATGATTCCGAGCATACCCATGACTAATAGTAATTTCCAGGCTTTCCATACACTCTTCCAGTCTGGTTTTTCAATCCATTGCGCTAAAGGAAACAATAAGAAAACGGCGATTAGCCATCGCGCAAATGTTAGTTGGATCGGGGAAAGTTCGGTCACAACGTACTTTCAGAATATATAATTACCGGCCCAGAACAAATTTGCCAAGATAAGAAATAAAATAACAATAGATTTTTTCATCAGACTGCCTCTCCCTAAAATTATGGAATATTCACTAAATATAGCAAAATAGGGGTTCCTAAGCAATATAGGGGGCCTTATCAGTCAGTTTTGGACAGAATAAAAAGGCCGTTCAACTTTAGCTGAACAGCCTTTTCACACATCTATATTAAGCGAAAATGGCACTGATTTCGGCGATTTCATCCATGGTTAGATCAACGTCCAATGCTTGTAGGTTGCGTGTGACCTGTTCTGGTTTTTTCGCTCCGGGAATCAGTACATCTATCGAGTGCCTGGTTAAATACCAAGCTAGTACGACATCGGCGACATCGGTATGCTTCCTGTTGGCGATCGCCCGAACTTCTTCCACTTTTTGCAGGTTGCTTACAAAGGCTTGTCCTTGGAAAAGCGGACTTTTTGCCCGGCCGTCATCGAATGTTGATTCCTGATTATATTTGCCGCCGAGCAAACCGGAAGCAAGGGGGAAATAAGGAATGAAGGAAATATCATTTTCGGCTGTATATGGCAGCAGGTCTTGTTCTGCCTCCCGTTTGAATAGATTGTACTCGGATTGCAGGACATCGACATAGCCGTCTTTATTCGCTTCCTTCAATTGTTCGAACGAAAAGTTAGAGACGCCGATTGACTTTATCTTGCCTGCATCCTTCAATTCCTTTAAGGCACCTACTGCTTCATCTTTAGGGGTATCACCATCAGGGAAATGGATATAGAATAAGTCGATGTAGTCTGTTTGGAGCCTTTTTAGACTCGAGTCCACGGCATTTTTCAGAAAAGCGGGAGAGTTATCAAAAACGATGCTGCCATCGACAAATTTGTGTGCCCCTTTAGTGGCAAGGACTATGTCTTCGCGTTTGCGGCTCTCTTTAAGGATTTCACCGATAAGTTCTTCTGAACGTTCAGGACCGTAAATGTAAGCTGTATCCCAAAAGTTGATTCCTTCTTCCAATGCCGTTCTCAAAACATCCCTTCCTGTATCCTCACTTAGATTAGGGAAAAGGTTATGTCCGCCAATTGCATTCGTGCCAAGGCCAATCGGGTTTACATACAGATCTGTTTTACCAATACGGGTTTGCTTAGACATATTACTTATCATCTCCTTTGACACCATCATAACAAAAAGCCGTTGCCGATTTCCAAAATAAAGCAATGAAGGTGTGTACAAAATAAGCAGATGACCGGAAAGATCACCTGCTTACTTCATTATTATAGTGTTTCGACTTCCAACTCCTCAGCGGAAGCTGTTTGTCCGATTTGACTGAGCAGAATGCCAAGGGCTGTACCGACGAGAGCAGGGATGACCCATTCCATGCCGTAAGCGGAAAGGGGAAGGACATCAGTCAAGGTTTGTACGGGTCCTAATTGTAAGCCAAAAGCATTCAGCCCATCCATCAAGGCGAAGACTCCTGTGAAAGTCATTGCACTGCGATAAACCTTCTTCGGATTTTTGAAATGACGGCTGAAGAATGTCAGGACAATCAGGACGATCGTTAGCGGATAAGCCATCACAAGGAATGGTACCGATACTTTCAGAATTTGATTCAGACCCATATTTGAAAGGATGAAACCGACGATTGTTACAATCAGAATGACGGTTTTATAGTTCAGCTTGGGGAAAAGGTTCGAGAAATACTGTCCGCAAGCAGTCGTCAACCCGACAACGGTGGTGAAGCATGCCAAAGTGAAAATGATGCCAAGAAGGGCCTTCCCGCCGGTTCCTAGTAAAAGGGTGGAAGCGACAGTGAGGATATCCGTTCCGTTTTCGAATGACCCACCGGCCGCCATGCGTGCTCCCATTACACCTAAGGAGATATAAACTAAAGAAAGCAAAACGCCAGCGATGAGACCCGCTTTTACTGTATATCTCGTCAATTGTTTTCGTTCGGAAATCCCCCTTTGCTGGATTGAAGTAAGGATGACGATCCCAAAGGCCAAGGCAGCTAAAGCATCCATCGTATTGTAGCCTTCGATGAACCCTTTCGAAAAGGCTCCTGCAGCATATGCTTCGGTTGGAGCTTGGAAAGGAGCATCAAGCTTTACGAACCCAACGACACAGAGAATGACCATGGACAAAAGTAGAACGGGCGTGATCCAGCGTCCCATGAAGGTTTCCATTTTTTCCGGATTCAATGAAATGGCATAAACGATGATGAAAAATATGGTTGTGAACATGAATAGAAATAGTGGTTGATCCACAGAGTCGCCAAGATACGGCTTGAAGCCCATTTCATAGGCAACATTCGCATTCCGCGGAATGGCCAGAAACGGCCCGATGCTTAAATAGATTACGACCATGAACAACGTGCTGAATAGGGGATGTACTCGGGCACCGATGGTTTGTGCGCCGCCTTTAACAAGTGAGACTGCAAGAAGCACCAAAATTGGCAGGCCGACTCCGGTGGCGACAAAACCGGCGATGGCTGGCCAGAAAGACGTTCCAGAAGATGCTCCTAAAAATGGAGGGAATATGAGATTCCCGGCTCCGAAAAACATTGAGAAAAGCATAAGGCCGATAAATAATGTGTCTGTTTTTTTCATGGTGATTTCTCCTTTTTTTAAAATGATAACTCCCGCCGACTGGCCTGAAAAAGGCTAATTAAAGTGTTTTGTGCAAATAAAAAACTCGCCCCTGAAAAATCAGGGACGAGTTTGTGCTCGCGTTACCACCCATATTCCGCACTTCAAAGAAGCTGCGGCACTCAGTCAACGTACGAATTCATACGTGATCCATTGTAACGGCGGAAACCCGTCAAAGCCTACTGCATTTTCAGCTTTGCATCTCAGAGATGATTTTCGGATAGGCCTTGGACATCGACTTCCACCACATGTCGACTCTCTGTGGAACAGGGTTCTCATCTTACTCTTTCTCTTCATAGATTTTATAATATAAAGATAATTTAGCAAATTCTGATTATGAAGTCAACATAATTTATCATTAATCCTTTCAAAGGAGCAGGAAATTAGTCCCCATTTGGCGAAACCAACTTTATCAAGAGTGTTTTTTGAAGAAGAATAGGATATTACTCCCTATTATCTTTCTAATCGCAACTATATTATAATAGAAGGCAGAACACTAAAGGAGACAACAACATGTCTGAAAATAAAAAATTAAGCCTGGCGGATGCAGTCAAACAAAAACTGGCTCAAAAGCAAGCAGGATCAAGTAAAGATAAACTGGAAACAGGCGTTGTGAAGAAAACGAAACAGCTAAAAAGCCAGTTGACCAAAAAGCCGAATAACCAACGTAAGCGTACAGGGGTATAATCCTAATTCGTCAAAGGACAAGTACTGTTCGGAGCTTATCAGTGAGCAGTTACCTTTTATGAATGAGGGTACTGCTTTTTTATATGAATGCAAAAATGGGGATCAAGTAATGGACGAGCCAGAGTGATTTTGTTTTTACCGTTTATAGGTAAGTTGAAGGGCTGGGCTTCTGGTCATTTAGAGGGATGGAGAATGGTTCGCTCACTTCTAGCTGATATGTGGTAAAACTAGAAAAACATATTTTCTCGAAAATGGAAATGACATCTCTGTATCGGTTTATTAAAAACATTACAGTTCCAGTTGGTTCTGTTTTAAAATTGTAAGAGTGGTGACATGTTGTTACCATATTGTTTTGTTAAAATAACATTTTAAGGTTTTGTAAATGATTTTTTAACTAAAGGAACCTATAAATTGAATATTAGGTCTGCTATGAGTCTTATAGAATCAGTGATTATCCTTTAATTGAAAATATGAAATATATCGGGGGAATAAAGATGGACGAACGTCTGATCGGAAAAAAATATTATGAAACGATGCTTGAGGATACAAGGAAGCATCCCATTCAAGCTTTGGGTGAAATGTTCCTCGTGGAACAAAAAAAGGAAAGATCCGATTTAACCGCAATTAGATTTGCTCAAGGAGAGGTGTATTTTCAGCACCATGACTATGAAGCAGCCATTTTTAAATGGGAAAACATAGAAGGGGAACTTGGTTCCTGGGCGAAGAAAAACATCGCTGATGCGTATTTTGAATTGGAAATGTATTCAACCGCAGAGGATATCTATAAATCCGTCGATACGGATGAAGCTGTCTTGAAAACAGAAGTTCTTTTGCAGCTGTTTTCCCTGTACATAGTGGAATCGAGAAATGATTTGGCTTCCAAAGTCGTGAAAGAAGCAGTCGAGTTTCAACCAGACTACCCGAATGTCACTGAAATTGCACGCGCCTTTTTTGAAGAACAAAAGGATTGGAACAGTGCGGTGGTATTAGCGGCGAATGAAAGTATCCGTACAGAGTCAATGGGCTGGTTCGATGTGCTGAAAACGTATATCCAGCAGGGTGTTGCCCAATCGATGGAGCCGGATTATTTCTCAACTGTCCTTGGTTCGCTATACACACTCGACCAGGAACGTTTCGAGAAAATGACGGTTGCCCTTTGGAAAAATTATAAATATACGGATGCTTATTTCGAATGGTTAAGAGTGATTAATAATTTGATAGATACCATCGAATTGAACCATGCGGATGTATGGGATGAGCTTTCCGTCTATTACAGGGATGCATATGCAGGTTTGTTAGAAGGAACGCATCTAATCAAAGAATTAAGTCCTGTCGTGCCAAGGTTGCTGGAAAACTGGCTCAAAATCGCAGACGGGGAGCTTTCGCTGTTTGCGGCGGCATCCACGTTGTCCTGGAATGAAATCTTCCCGGATACGATTAATGCGCTGGTCATTCAGGATGCGGAGAGCCTGCTTTCGAAATCGCCTAAATTGGGAGGCGGACTGGAAGCGGGAGAGAAACTGTTCAATTCCATTATCCAGTGGGCTGAAGATAATGATTTAAGGGTTGGAAATAAGCTTAAATGGATGGTGGAGGGGCTTAAAGATACCAGCAATTTCAATCTCCTTCTTGCAGGAAGTACAGGAAATGGAAAGACATCCTTTATTCAGTCAATCGTTGGAGAGAGCATTGCTGCTGAGGACCATTCTTCCCTAGTCAGTGTCAAAGACGGGGATGATTTGGAAATCCTTGAAATTACCGATACAGATAGCAAAGTTGTCGAGGAGCTAACTGATTTGGATGAAACACGCCGTCAGCGCGGGACTATAGTCGATGTGACAATCATCAGTGACTACCTAAGAAATAATCATTTGCGATTATTGGATACACCGGGGTTCAATGGGGAACAAAGCGTGGAATCCGATTTCCAAGGCTATTTACATGGCAGTGATGGCCTGATGTTCGTTCTTGACGCCAGGGCTCCTTTCACCGGCAGCGAAAGGGATCTGTTATTGGAAATTCAAATGATGGCACCTAAACTGCCGATCCATTTCCTATTAAATAAAATGGATACGATATACAGTGATCAGGTCGCAGTCCGGATGGAAGACGAAACATGGGATAAAGTGAATGCATATTTCCCGAATGCGAAAGTGTTCGCTTTCTCCAAACATTATGACAGCAGGCAGCAATTGAAGGACCTTTCAGCCTTCCTTCAATCGAATTATCAAGATGATAATTGGAAGGAAAGAAGATCTGAAAAAATCCTGGCATTCATTCGTAAAACTTTATCTTATCTATTAGAAAAACGGACAGCCAATGAGCGGAAATGCGAGCATTCCATCTCTTGGAATGAGCAGATGGAAGTCAAACTGAATGGAGCGGTCAATCAACTGGCTGATCTGGAAAAAGAAAAAAGTGAAAATATCATAAGGTCGTATCGTTCGCTTAAGGACGAAGTGAAAAGTCAGCTTTATTCAAAAATTCCTGAATTACTGAGGGATTGCTCTAAATCGTTAACGGAAAGCAGTGATTTCAGTCAGGTCCATGTACAGTTAAACCAGGAAATGAATGAGCGGATTCAAAACTTCATTTCTGACAAGATCATGCCTCAATATTACCGTTCTCTTCAAGACTGGATTGCCAGTTCCCAAATGGAGTTCTCACAAAGCCAGCAGTTCATGGATGAGATGAGTGCCGGATTCAATGAATTATACAAAGAAGAACGGATTACACTGGCAGGTGACTTCAGGGTATTGGATGACTGGCGCCGTGATGCCGATCGGATGACAAGCAGTATCCGCATCGAAAACGTTAATATCCTTTTGCGCAGGACTCCATCACAATTGCTGCTTAAAGGAGCAGGTAAGCTATTTGGGGCGATACCGCAAAATAAGGCCAATATGTACAATCGTTACAAGAAATACCTGGAAAGTGAAGATTACCTGGATGTTGCCGAAATGATCACGGAACGTTTCCTAACCCAATTTGGATTGTTTGAAAAATCATTGGATCGGGACATCTCACTTTTCTATCGCAGTTCATTTGCCTTACTTCAAAAAACGATAGAGCAGACGCAGACTGAAATAAAAGACTACCAGGCTGCATTGGAGCATATGAAAGAAAATCCTGAGGTTTACCGTGATCCGATCACGTTGTTCGAAGTGAAATTAAGGCAGTTGGAGAGGCTTGAAAAAATCGAGAAAAAGCGTCTAGCCCAGCTCCAAAGAAAATAAAAATAACAGGAAACATTTCAAATATTCAAAAATCTATTGACTTTACGACTATATCCCTATAAAGTGATAATTACGAAAACGTAACACAATATATCTCTTATCAAGAGTGGCGGAGGGACTGGCCCTAAGATGCCCAGCAACCGTTCCATTAGGAATTGGTGCTAAATCCTGCAAAACAGAAATGTTTTGACAGATAAGAGAGGGACAAGTCTGCAAAACAGCCGATTAAACCTCTCTATATTAGAGAGGTTTTTATTTTGGGATTTACACCGACTTAACTGATAAGACTAATTAGAAAACATGGAGGAGAACAAGATGAGAAGGTCTATTAAAGGGATATTCATTTCTGCCATCGCTTCGGCTTTGCTTTTAACGGGTTGCTCTGCAGGGCAGAGTTCCACAGAATCGAAGAAAGAAGAAAAAGTATCATTTGAAAATGTCCCGGAGAGATTTGCTGATGGCGATGGAGCCAAAATCAAAGTGATCCGTAAAATTGGCGGTGATGATCATACTGCCCAATACCTGGCGGGGGCGAAAGAAGAAGGAGAAGCACTGGGGTTTCAAGTCGATACGTACACAGCCAATGGTGATACGGCTAAATTCCATGATGCGATAGCACAGGCTTTGGAGGAAGATTACGACGGCTATATCATTTCACATGGTGATGATGCCGCAACTGTAAATGACGTTCAGAAGTTGGTTGATGCAGGTAAAAGCGTTGTCACATTCGATTCAATAAGCGATCTATCTAAAATAGAGGGCGTGACATTAACTTCACAAGATGATGAAGCGCTGGCAACACTGGCTTTCGATAAACTGATAAAAGAACAGAAAGGTGAAGCGGCAATTGCATATCTTTGGGTGGATGGTTTTCCTCCAATGGTAAGAAGAAATGCAGTCTATCAGGAAAAACTAAAAGAAAATCCCGGGATTAAAGAAGTCGAAAGATTCGGAGTGGCATCCGCTGATACTTCGGTTCAGACACAAAATGCTGTAGCCGCAATGCTGAATAAATACCCTAAAGGTAAATTGGATGCCATTTTCGCAACATGGGATGCCTTTGCTATCGGTGCAGCCCGGGCGATTAAAGAAGCGGGCCGCAATGAAGTGAAGATATATGGAATTGATGTTTCGAATGCAGATCTCCAGGAAATCCAATCGGCTGATAGCTCATGGTCCTACACGGCAGCAGTCGATCCCAAGTTGATCGGTGCAGTGAATATGAGGATATTGGCTAAAAAATTAGCTGGCGAAGAAACGCCGCAAACATATGATTTGGAGGCATCACTCATTTCGCAAAAGCAAATCCAAGCTTCAAAAGAAGCGGTAAACATGGCAAACCTGTCTGATATTGTCGATGGCTGGGGTGTATCGGAGGAATTTGAAGAGGATTGGATGAAGGTTTTGAAAGATCATTATAAAAAATAAAAAGAGACACTCTCTTTCCAGCGAAGGGAGTGTCTATTCTATAAGGGGGAATGGACATGGGCAAGCAACTAGAAATGAGGAAGATTTCGATTGAATTTCCGGGGGTGAAGGCGCTGAGTGAAGTTGATTTTTCCGTACAATCAGGGACAGCCCACGCATTGGTCGGTGCAAACGGAGCAGGGAAATCGACGTTAATGAAAGTTTTATCGGGAGCCCATGTTCATTATTCAGGTGACATTTTTATTGATGGGATGAAGCGGGATATCCGCTCGCCAAAAGCCGCTCAGGAACAGGGCATTCAAATAGTTCATCAGGAAGTGGATACCGCCCTCATCCCTTATTTAACAGTTGGGGAAAATGTAATGTTGAATGATATGGTCCAAAACATGGGAAAAAAACAAAGGGTACATTGGAAAGAACTGCACAACAAAGCCACTTCTATTCTTGAAGATATGAAAATTCATGTCCCTTCGAAAAAGTTGGTTAGAGACCTGACCTTGGCTGAAAAACAGATGGTCCTGATAGCAAGAGCCGTTTCGACAGAATGCAAATTCCTGATTCTCGACGAGCCAACTGCTCCGTTAAGTCATACGGAGACGACGGAACTTTTTCGAATTGTAAATGAATTAAAGCAAAAAGGCGTGGCAATCATTTTCATTTCACATCGTCTGCCTGAGATTTTTGAAATCTGTGAGGAAATTACGATCATGAGGAATGGGGAGCGTGTCACTTGTCGAAAAATCGAGGACATAACCCGTGCCGAAGTGGTAGAGAACATGCTTGGGAAAACCATGGATGAACAGTTTCCTGAAGTGAATGCTTCGATTGGAGACGTAATTCTGGAAGTGAACGGATTGTCAGATGCCGAGAAAGTTAAGAATGTCAGTCTGAATATTAAAGCAGGCGAAATAATCGGCTTGGCTGGGTTGGTCGGGGCTGGGAAAACGGAGCTGTGTAAAACCCTTTTCGGTCATACGTCCATCACAGCGGGTGAAGTCTTCCTGAATGGTCGAAAGCTTTCTCTGAAATCACCGCATGAAGCAGTAAAAAGCGGGCTGGCACTTGTACCTGAGGAACGCAGGAAAGAAGGGGTCCTTGTACAGGAATCAGTCTCGGCAAACTTGACTGCAGCCAGTCTCGGCAAATTCTGCAAAACATTCAGTGTCGTCGATCGTAAGGCGGAAAAGGAAAAGGCGAAGGAAATGATAGCAAGTCTCGGCATTAAAACTCCTTCAGGGGAAGTGAAGGTCGAAAACCTATCCGGTGGTAACCAGCAAAAAGTTGCGATTGGAAAATGGCTTATGGCAGATGCGGATGTATACATATTCGATGAACCAACGAAAGGGGTCGATGTCGGAGCCAAGAAGGATATATTCGAATTGATTGCAAAGCTTGCAAGGAATGGAAAAGCGATCATTTATGCATCCTCCGAGCTTACCGAAATCATTGGCATTACCAACCGGACCTATGTGTTATATGACGGGAGCACTGTCATCGAATTAGAAACAAGCAAAACGAATGAAGAAGAACTACTATTCTATTCAACAGGAGGTAAATAGGATGAGCATACCCATTCCTGTTACACAGACAGCGAAAGCGAAGAAAAAGGTGGAACTATTCGACTTTTTTTATAAATACGGCACAATATTGACGATTATCATTCTGATTGGAATTTTCGCCGTATCCAATCCATCTTTCATCCAAACTTCTAACCTGATAAACATCCTGCGTTCCATTTCAATCGTGACCATCATTGCGATCGGCATTACGATATCACTGACCGTGGATGGCTTCGACCTTTCCGTCGGCTCCGTCGCATCATTGGCCAATGCCATCGTCATCTCGATGTTTGTCTGGTTTTCTCAGGATACATTCATCGCCATATTAGCTGCGGTCGGTGCCTCACTTTTCGTAGGGGCTTTGAATTCATTCATGATCGTTAAATTGAGAATTCCCGACATGCTGATGACTTTGGCTACCATGTTCATTATCCAGGGAATTGCCCTTACCTATACAAAAGGGGCCACGGTTTCGCAAAATATGGTCATGCCAGACGGGACGTTCGCAACAGGACTGATCAGCCCGTTTTTCGCCAAAATTGGCCAGGTACCGTGGATAATCCTGATCATGGCCGTCATTGTGATAGCGACCCATATCTTTTTGACTTATACGAAGCACGGTCGTTATATGTACATTATTGGGGGAAATAAGGAAGCGGCGAGACTTTCCGGGATATCGGTTAATAAATACAAAATCCTTGCCTATCTGCTTTCGGCTCTATTTGCTGCAATCGGGGGAATTGTCCTTGCTTCAAGGGTCATGACATCGGAAATCAATTCAGGTTCCCCCTATTTAATGGATGCCGTTGCAGCAGCCTTTATTGGTTCCTCCGTTTTAGGAGCGGGAAAACCTAATGCCTTTGGAACCTTCATCGGTGCAGTCCTGATCGGAATCCTTCAAAATGGGCTCATCATGATGTCCGTTCCGTATTATGCGATGGATATCGTCAAAGGAACAGTGCTGGCCCTTGCGCTCGCGGTAACCTATTATAAGCAAAAACATTAAAAAGAATTCGTTACGTTACTCTACAGAAATCCAAAAATATGAAAAAATCCTGTTGTAATGCAACAGGATTTTTCCTTTTTAAAAAGGGAGGGGTTAAGGAGATCGTCATCATTTTACTTAGGCTAAAATGGTGGCAGGAGCACTTTTTGAACCCTCATTTTGGAGTATAAAGATTGACCGCAATTGTAATTTTTATAGGGACCTTATTTACCTTTTAATAAGATTGATAATGATCTATTGTAAAGTATGAACATTCATATCATATACTTATCTAAAGGAGAGTGTAAACTTATGCGCGAAACCTGTGTTCCAGCAGGTGTGAAACCGAATGAGACTGGCTTTGGATATACGCTGTCCTTGATAGGCGGCAAATATAAAATGATCATAATGTATTGGCTGTCTGAAAATAAGGTCATGCGTCATAATCAGCTGAAGCGAAGTATCGGTACCATTTCCTTTAAAACGCTAAGCATCATGTTAAAAGAGTTGGAGGCAGACGGCCTTATCATACGCAAGGAATTCCCCCAAATACCTCCAAAAGTAGAATATTCATTATCTGAACGTGGTCTATCTCTCATCCCATTGTTAAATATGATGTGCGAGTGGGGAGAGAAAAACAGTTTGCCAGCTCAGGAGACTAAACAGCCGGAGGTGTAGCTATTTTGATTAAATCAAAAGAAGTATTTCCCTGACAAGGAAATACTTTTTTAATGAACTGCCTATTATAGGTTATCGACAAAATTCAAATAATCTTGTGCGCTTTTTTCCAATTCTCTCACGGATGGCTCATTTTCAGCACCATAAAACGCAAAGAATGAACGATAATCTGCATTGCAGTATAGGAAGGTAGTTTCAAAGGGAGATAATAAATGTTCAAGTGTATAGCGATATCTTCCTTCTTCACTATAATCCTCTTCGTTAATTCCGGCAGATACAGCTAAAGCAGCTTTGCGATTCTTTAATTTATCGCCTCCATTTGAACCATAAGCCCAACCATAAGTAAAAACATCGTCAAGCCATCTTTTTAGGAGAGGCGGACAATTAAACCAATAAAAAGGGAACTGTAAAACAAGATTACTATGCGATTCGATTAATTGCTGTTCTTTTTCCGCATTAATGTTTCCGTCAGGGTAAACCTTATACAATTCGTGTACTGTATACTTCTCCGGATATTTCCTTAGCGAATCTACCCATCGCTTATTTATGACGGATGTTTCCAGACTGGGGTGTGCTACGATAACAAGTGTTTTCAAAGATTTCTCCTCCTTAACTATTATTTATTTTAAGTATAAAGTGCACTCTGCAAGTGCGTAAGTATGCACTTTTAGTATAGGTACTTACCTAAAGGAGAGTGTTAAATCAGGTTTAACTAAAAAAACGATCTGTAAATTCCAATATGAAGAAGATGTTAATAAGGGAATCTTAAAAGGTCAGATAGTCACTTTTATATAGGAGGGATATGTACGGCTTTGAATTAGCCAAAATTGTTCGTGAAGAAAATATTAAAGACGTATCTCAGTGTGTGAAGAAGGCCTAAAACAAAAACTCCTGGAATGGTAATTTGTTAGAGATGTGATTGATTCCTTTTTAGATTGGGGGAAATAAGGAAGCGGCTAGACTTTCCGGGATATCAGTTAATACCCATCTGATTTCAGTTCTATTTGCTGCAATCGGGGGAATTGTCCTTGCATTAAGGGGCATGAAATCGGAAATCAATTCAGGATCCCGCTATTGATGCCGTCGCAGCAGCCTTCATTGGTTCCTCCGTTTTAGGAGCAGGAAAACCGAATGCCTTTGGAGGCTTCAGCGGTGCAGTCCTGAGCGGATTCCTTATCATGGATGCGATTGATATCATCAAAGGGAACAGTTCTTGCCCTTGCGCTCGCGGTAACCTATTACAAGCTAAAACACTAAAGTTTTACGAAAGATTAAGAAGAAAGAGGAAGAGGGTTCTTTTTAACCCTCTTTCCAATACACTCACTATATTTTGTTTTTATAAATGACTTTGCTAACATCGTGTCTTACTGTTTTGTGACCTTCTTTCATTCCTTTCCCCATGGCAATAAGCATAACATCTAAATACCTATCGGAAATGTTTAAGGCTGACTTTAATTGTTCGGAATCATACCCGGACATTGTAATGGTTTCTATACCTGCCTCGTTCGCCAATAAAACTAACGACATTGACGCCAGGCTTGCGTCTCTTATTAATTCAACCTTTAAATCTTCTTTTGATTTATTTAGATAATAATTGATTGCCGCGTTTGTTAGATAATCTCTTACAGATGCGTCAAAATAACCTTTTTGAAATTCATCCTCATGTATCATTATGATATTTTCTTTTTCAAATGCTTGATAATCACCTAGTATAACAATCAGTACTGAGGCTTCAATTACCTGTTGTTGATTAAAAGCGATGGGCAGTAACAAATTCTTTAAATATGGTTCATCTATAACCAGGTATCGTGTTGCTTGAATATTGTTTCCGTTAGGAGATTTACTGGCTCCTTCAATAAGTGTCGCCAACGTTTCTGGACTAATTTTATAATGGGGATCATACTGCCTTACGGAACGTCTTTTTTCTATAGTCTCTCTTACACTCATCGTGTTCACTCCCAATGTGATATTTGCTTTATAATCAGAGTATAATGGACCCATGATGTAGAAGAAATAACGCACAATAAAGTGGCATAGCCACCTTTATGTGCCTATTCAGGAGGAATGAGGAATGAAGAGTCTAAATACGGGAATAAATATTTTCATGAATACTGTAGGAGGAAAGTGGAAATGCTTAATCCTCTTTTTTCTGAGTCAAAAACCAATGAGGACAAAAGAGTTTTATATTCTAATACCGACCATAACCCAGAAAGTCTTAACCGACCAATTAAAGCAGCTGGAAAGAGATGGGCTTGTCCGAAGAGAAGTATATAAAGTAGTACCACCAAAAGTAGAATATAGTTTAACTGAGTTAGGTCAATCATTTGTACCTGTATTAAATACAATGTGTGAATGGGGCACTACATATGCAGTCGAACAAAACCTCGAAAGGCAAGATCAAATCTGTCGTCATCATAAATAAGTAAGATCGCATCAACTAGGAGTATGGATTTTTTTGATAAGTTCAGTAAGGCAAGCAGAATTTAATATTATTAGAGGAAATGTCTTGAAGATGACTTTTGGCATTCTCTCTAAAGATTGTATTAAACTAACAGATGCTTTACTTTAAAGTTGCTTTGCCCCGCCCCGCTCTTTTTTAAATGTAATGCTTAGTTGCATAAGATTTTTTTTGCTTTATAATTAGTACCAGGTGTTAATATCAAGTTATAAAATGATGCAATTCATACACACGAGGTGGCTATTCTATGTTCAAATCCAAAGCACGTATTACTGCGATAGGTTCGTATGTTCCTGAAAAAAGGTTAACAAATAAAGACTTAGAAAAAATGGTTGAAACCAATGATGAATGGATTGTTAAACGTACCGGTATTAAAGAACGAAGAATTGCACATGAAGAGGAGTTTACTAGTGATATCGGTTATAAAGCTGTAAAGGATTTAATGGAACGGTATGATAAATCTGTCGAAGATGTTGATATGATCATTGTTTGTACCTTTACTCCTGATTTCAACACTCCAAGTGTAGCATCTTTAGTCCAAGCAAAGCTAGGCATTAAGAATACTGGAGCTATTGATTTAAACGCTGCCTGTGCAGGATTTACTTATGGGCTGCATGTAGCTAATGGATTAGTAACATCGGGATTAAATAAGAAAATCCTAGTTATTGGAGCGGATACTTTATCAAAACTTATGGACTATGAAGATCGAGCCACTTGTATTTTATTTGGAGATGGCGGAGGAGCAGTTCTTGTAGAATATGATGAAAAACAGCCAAGTTTTCTTTCTTCACATTTATATTCGGAGGGTGAAGGCGGAAAACATTTATATAGTACAAACCTATCGACACGCATAAATGGGGAAGACTTAAATGATAGCGGCAACCTTGTACAAAATGGACGTGAGGTTTATAAATGGGCTGTCACGACCGTTCCAAAAGGAATGCAAACTGTGATGAAAAATGCTGAATATCAATTGAATGATGTTGATTGGTTCGTACCGCATAGTGCAAATTTAAGAATGATCGAGTCAATATGTGAAAGAAGCGGCTTTCCAATCGCCCGAACTTTATATAGCTTAGTGGGGTATGGAAATACTTCTTCAGCAACAATTCCCTTATCTTTGGAAATAGGGATAAAAGAAGGGAAGCTCCGTGGTGGTGAGAAGGTTTTATTATATGGTTTCGGCGGTGGATTAGCTCAAGCTGGATTGCTTATCGATTGGACCCTATAAAGCTATTTTCCATAACTAATAACAGAGTTTGTTCCAGAAGAAGGCCTCTCATCGGGGGCCTTCTTAAAGTATGATTCTTTGCAGAATTATATATTCAAGGTAAGGTAAAAACTATCTTTAAAACGATGCAGGAACATGACCTTCATTTGAACTGCAAATAATGAGGAAAATAAATCTATAAAGAACAGTTTCCGTTATGTTTTTTACTCACGGAATTATCCTGAAGAATTGGGAATTGCAAAAGCCACAAAAAATGCTTTGTGAAATTAGGAAGCGATCTTACAAGGCTTTTCCCTGCCACTTTCGTGTTAACTGGCTGCTATTTTTTAAAATTTTTTCTTTCTGCAGCAATTCCATAAAATTAAACGATACCCTTGATATATCAAGGTTTTCCTCGGTGTCACTCATAGGTTGCATAGTATTGCGCTTATTACTATCTTTACTTTGCACGATTCATCTCACAATACTAGGAGTAGGAAAGGCGATGAACTCATTATGATTTTTAGCGAACGATTAAAAAAAGAACGGGAAAAAAGAAATTGGTCACAAAATGATCTTGCAGAGAAGATTCATGTGAGTCGCCAATCTGTGTCCAAATGGGAAACGGGAAAAAACTATCCAAGTATTGAGGTACTCATTAATCTGAGTGATTTATTTCAGATTACGGTAGATGAATTATTAAGGAGTGACGAGGAATTGAAAGAAAAAATAATACGGGAAAGTAAGCAGTTAGCATTTCCAAATTGGAAAATGTTTTTTGATATCTTGTTACTAATAGGAGCATTTTTGTTAGTGTCTAAATTAATTATTTTTGGTCTTAACAAATTTGCTGGCACGGATATTACCATTTTAAAGAGCATGCCAGTTTTAGCTAGTTTTTTACCATTTGCTTTGATGGTTATTGGCGGTATCGGTTCGGATTATTTGAAGGATAAATATGTAGATTAAAAATACTTTCTTCTAAAAATGCATAGTGATTCACAAGGGAATGAAAACCTTTTGGAAAACTGATCATAAAAGAACAGAACCTTTGAATTTCAGGTTCTGTTCTATTTTTTATTTGAACTTTTGCACTTCTTCATTTCCCTCGAATTTGTTATCTTTCAATATGCCAATTTCTTCAATATGATTTCGTGCCGTTTCATCCCCTAATTTATAAATGAGGGCATAAAGCCTTTTCATGGCTGCATCGTATTTATCATTTGCCCGGTCATGATGATAGAGAAGGTAGGGCACATGTGATCGGGCATATGTCTCCAGGTCATCTTTTCGGTGTTCCTCCAAGCATTGTTTCAATTCTGCAAGTTCCTCATCAGTTGCGTGCACCGTGAAACTCGGATTCTCTTCAAGTTTTTGTCCGAGTACGTCACCGCTGACCAAATCGACATGGTAGGTATGTTTTTCCTGTATCATTCTGCACATCACCCTTTCCGGCATTTATCTATTCTGTACCACTATTTGTAAAAAGTTAATCATGAAAGTAAACATTTCCTTAATGAAAAAGATAGGAAATAAAGGTATCGGACTCCTTATCAAATGGTTTAAGATGGATTTACAGAATAATATGGTAAATGGAGTGGTGATATAGTGAAGAGGTCAATCATGGTTGTTTTTTTTGTGTTGATTGCTTCAGGCTGCGTAACAAGGAATTATGATTCCAATATGGATTTAGGGAAAAGTCAGTTGAATGAGGAAAATTATTTAGAAGCCCACGAGGCATTTGAATTAGCTTATAAAGAAGCAAAAACACCTAAATCAAGGGAGTTAATGGATCTTTCAGGTTTGCTGGCGAGTGGAATGAAGAAATACGACGAACAGGATTTTGAATCGGCCAAAAAAGATTTTGAAGAAGCAACCGCATATAAAGCAAAATACCGGGAAGGTAAACAAATGGTTTCAAAGGCGGCGGAAATGCACCCGGTATCAGACTCCGCCACGATAGAAGCAGTAGTGGGAAATGATGAAGTGAAATCCACGGAGGAAACAACCGAGGAAGGATCCAAAGCAGAAGATGAGGCGGCAACGGATACAAAAGGCAAAGAAGGAAGCAAGGATTCGGATCGTTCATTAAGTAAATCTCAGGCGGAGAAGCTTGTGAGGGATTACGTGGATATGGAAAACTTTTCGCAATTGCAAATCGAATATGATCATGATGCCGAAAAGGGAGATTATATTTTTCATGTTTTCGAGGTAGATGAACCTAGTCAGAAAAGCGGACACAAAACCACTTGGGGCTGGTATGGTGTGAATAAGGAGACCAAAGAAGTTTATGAAGTCATGTAAGGATAACTGAATGGTCGAATGGGAGGCCCCTGTTGTGGCCTTTTTATTTTGTTGTGCGGCAACATACAGGATTCGATAAAATTTTATGATTTTTGTTAAAGGATAGCCGAATTCTTTATTTTCTTAAGGATTTTTTAATAATTCCTGTTTATGATTGAGGCAAGTAAAGGACAATCATAGGAGGGATAAAGATGGAGAATTATAATGGTGAGGAGCAAGTCAAGGCAGAACGGAAAAAGGGTAAGTCTCTCTGGATAACTAGCCTTGTTTCCGGAACGGTTGCTTCTATGGTTACATCATCTGTATTTCTATTTGGCGGAGACTTTATAGATCAAGGGAAAAGTTCAGTGAATGAGTCAACCGAAACGGCAGGTGTACAGCAAACGGACAGTGTTGAAAAGGATAAAAATGTCACGGCGGAAAAGTTATCGACAAGTACGGATTCAAATGATAGGGCAGAGATGGTCGAATCAGCATCCAAATCGATTGTAGGGGTCGTGAATTTACAGGAGATGCAAAGCCAGAACCCGTACCAGCGGCAAAGCACGGAGAGCGAAACGGTTGAGAGCGGAACTGGCTCAGGGGTCATTTATAAAAAAGCTGATGGGAAAGCCTATATCATCACGAACAATCATGTTATTGAAGGAGCTAAGGAAGTCGAAATTTCATTGTATGACGGACAAAAGGCAACGGCAGCTGTTGTCGGGGCCGATGCTTTGACGGATTTAGCGGTTTTGACAATTGATGCCTCGAAAGCACCAGAGGGAATTAAATTCGGGAATTCTGATAGCATGCGTCCAGGTGAAGAAGTATTGGCAATTGGCAACCCACTTGGACTTGATTTTTCAAGATCGGTTACACAAGGAATCGTCAGTGCCAACGGACGCACCATTTCAGTCGATACCTCGGACGGGGAGTGGGCACTTGATGTCCTTCAAACCGATGCAGCGATCAACCCTGGCAATAGCGGCGGTGCTTTGATCAACACCGCTGGGGAAGTGATCGGCATAAACAGTCTGAAGATTTCTGAAAACGGTGTGGAAGGCTTAGGGTTTGCCATACCAAGTAATGATGTGATTCCGATTGTTACGGAACTGATTGAAAATGGAAAAATCACACGTCCATATTTAGGAGTCAGCTTGGCCAGTATGGAAGAACTGCCGCAATATTACATTCAAAATGTTCCTGAAGCCGTAAAGTCCGGTGTAATGGTGACGAGTATAGAAGCGGGATCGGCTGCGGCGAATGGAGGGCTAAAGCAACAGGATATCATTGTTGAGATTGATGGAACGAAAATAAATACTTCCGCAGCATTAAGGAAATACTTATATACAGATAAGAAAATCGGCGATAAAGTAAAAATTAAAGTATACCGAGGTACTGAAGAGAAAACGGTAACGATAACCTTGCAAAAACCATAGAAAGAGGTAAGGCCCCTGATCATTCATCAGGGGCCTTTTATTTAGAAGTTTTTAATAGTAAACACAAGGTTAATATCGGAAAAATAGATAGTGTATTTGCACTGTTTTTCAGATTCTTCATATAGTCTTTTATACCTAAAAACTAATAGTAGCGTGTTCTATTTGTCAAGGTTTCCATTGTGGATATGTTAAAATATAGAAAAGATTTGACAAATTTGTGAAATGTCATAAAATAGAAAGAAAGGGGATGAAATTATGGAAGCTAATCAGAAGATGTTAGATGCAGTGAAATGGGTATCGGGCACAGGTTGTGTAATCGGAATTATTATTTTTGCTTTAAGTTTCATTGTAAGCGATTACAATAAAGATTATATATTTACCTCCGTTGGAATCGCCATCACACTAAGCGCAGCTGCAATTTTTCTAGTTGGTATATTTTTTGTCCTGACAGAAGAAATGGTAATGAAAACACATAAAGGTGAAAGAATTGTACCGGAAACGACTAAAATCATAAAAATGAAGTCAAAGGCTAACACTCAAACAAAAAGAAGTACAGAATTCAGTAACTAAAACGAGGAATATAGCATAATGAGCATTCTATCATCAGATTTACTAACATGGATGAACGCCTGTCTAAAGAATTTGAGTCAAAGTGATCCGAATGATTGAATGCGCTTTCATTACGTGGAGTACTTGGATTAATTATCAGTTGGCTACTTTTTAATTCAATACAATATACTGCACTCGTTATGTATCAAAAATATGACCAACCCTTTCATTTAATGGAATACACACGATGTGCTCGGATATCCAAACCGAACTGCCCGAACGCAGGAAGTTCTAACTTTAAACTTTGAACTATATCCACGAGAAAAGGACATTTTTTAAAAGTCCTTTTTTTGTGGTTTTTTTTTGCACTTTTACTTGAAGTTTCATTCAATGAGGAAGTGTGGGTTACAAAGGCGGAGTTTATTGAACAACCAAATGTCCTTTTCTGTAATTCAGTCCTGTCCTGCTGACCGATAAACATCACTAGTTGCAACAAGTTTGACCGACCCCTGAATTATTTCACTTATGACTACTGGTAAACGGCTCGTTAGGAATACTGAAAGGGCAATAAGTATTGCGAGGAGAAAGAGCCCAATTTACCCACTCGTTGTTTCCTTATATACATATAATATTGACCAGTGTTGGATCAATAGAGTTTGGAAGCATGGATTCAACATCATATCCAATGCGGCTACCATTTACCAACTTCCCTGGCCGAGTGTAAAAAATCCGTTTTAAATCATGTTTTCCAACGATAAATACCTACTTGACAGGATAGGTAATATCATTCATATTCTTGAGGGAGGTTGAGGCAATAAACACGGAGAATATAAAGTGAAATTTTCATTTCATTATATTAGAGTAATAATAAATGGATAGTGGACCGGTAATATATGCAATCCTGTAATGATAAGTGAATTCCATAGGTACGTTATTAAACAATTATTATATTTCATTTGCTGAAGATTTTCGAACATTTCCGTTCATTTACCATCTTCTTACTGCTCTTTATTGAACTTTATGTGACAGATGTCACTTTGTATTGTCTTTTTTTAGACTTGGGATTAATATTGGTATGTCGGGGTTTGTGAACATGGTAACACTTTGTCCGAATAATTACCAATTGGAATTTTATTATGTAAGAAAGGGGTAGTACTATGAAAATAAAATGGGCTCTATTAACTATACTTTTTACTATTGCCACTGTGCTAACCGGTTGCGATAACCCATTAATGGTCTTGGACCCTAAAGGGCCAGTAGCTGCAACACAAGCAGATGTTATTATGATTTCGATATGGACAATGGCCTTTGTCGTCCTTGTCGTTATGGTACTGTATATCTTCATGATAATGAAATATCGTGCTTCCAAACAACGTGATGATTATGAACCGCCTCATATTGAAGGAAGTAAGGTTCTTGAAATAATTTGGGTTGCGATCCCAATTATAATCGTCGCTTTCCTATCCGTTGTTACTGTTAAAACAACAAATGAAGTTGAGGCAACACCTAAAGGATACGGAGATCAAGAACCTTTAGTTATTTACGCTTCATCTTCCAACTGGAAGTGGCATTTTAGTTATCCGGAAGAAGATATCGAAACGGTCAACTATCTGTTTATACCGACTAACCGACCAATCGAATTTAAACTTTACTCATTCGGTCCAATCTCAAGTTTCTGGATTCCGCAACTTGGAGGACAAAAATACGCGATGTCGGACATGGTTAATACGTTGCACTTAGCAGCTGATGTACCAGGTGAGTATATGGGTCGAAATTCAAACTTCAGTGGTTCAGGTTTTGCTCAGCAAACGTTCAACGTTAATGCATTGTCAGCAAAAGATTACGATAAGTGGGTAGATGAAATTAAAGCTACTGCTAAACCGATTACTGAGGAAAAATTCAATGAATTATTAAAACCTGGTCATGTGGGACAATCCACATACACTGGAACTCACTTAGAGTTTTCACCAGCTCCTGAAGGGGAAAATGCTGGTCATGACCACGGATCTTCTGATACTGAAGAACATGATTCCAAGGATTCACACGAGGAACATTCAGAACACAGCAACATGAATCACTAAGAATTAATTTCGTTCGATAAAACAACTAGGTTTACAAGATAAGGAATATTTTCCTGAAAGGAGTCACAAAAGTATGGATTACTTTGATCGATTTGCCGTACCTCATCCAAGTCCTGCGATTTATGCATCCATGGTTGCCATTGGTTTAACCATGATTGCGGTTGTTGCCGGAATTACCTATTTTAAAAAATGGGGTTACTTATGGCGTGAGTGGTTAACAACTGTTGACCATAAACGTATTGGTATCATGTACATCTTGGCAGCACTGCTTATGCTTTTCCGCGGTGGCGTCGATGCTCTTATGATGCGTGCTCAAACGGCTATTCCAGATAACGGTCTTTTGGATGGACAGCATTATAATGAGGTATTTACAACACACGGGGTCGTCATGATCCTGTTCATGGCTATGCCATTTATCATTGGGTTAATGAACATTGTTACACCATTACAAATTGGAGCGCGTGACGTAGCATTCCCACGTCTGAACGCAGTAAGCTTCTGGTTATTCTTCATGGGGGCAATGCTATTTAACATCTCTTTCGTAGTGGGTGGTTCTCCTGATGCAGGTTGGACATCTTACTTCCCGCTGGCAAGTAACGATTTCAGTGAATCAGTCGGTTCGAACTATTACGCGATTTCACTTCAAATCGCAGGTATTGGTACATTAATGACTGGTATCAACTTTATCGTAACCATCTTGAAAATGAGAGCACCTGGCCTGAACTTAATGAAAATGCCAATGTTCACATGGTCTATCTTGATTACAAACTTCATTATCGTTTTCGCTTTCCCTGTATTGACAGTGGCACTTGCGTTGATGACAATGGATCGTCTATTCGGAACTCAATTCTTTACGATGGCCAATGGCGGTAGCGATATGCTTTGGGCAAACTTGTTCTGGGTTTGGGGACATCCTGAAGTTTATATAGTTATTCTTCCAGCTTTCGGTATTTACAGTGAAATCATTTCGACATTTGCACGTCGTAACCTGTACGGGTATAATTCGATGGTTATCTCCATGGTAGCTATTTCTACACTATCTTTCATTGTATGGGCTCACCATTTCTATACAATGGGCCACGGTGCAATGGTTAATGGAATCTTCTCGATTACCACGATGGCAATTGCCGTCCCGACTGGTGTTAAGATCTTCAACTGGTTGTTCACACTTTGGAAAGGTAAAATCGTGTTTACCGTTCCAATGCTATACTCTTTAGCTTTCATTCCGATTTTCACGCTCGGTGGGGTAACAGGGGTTATGCTTGCCATGGCAAGTGCTGACTACCAATACCATAATACAATGTTCTTAGTAGCTCACTTCCATTACGTTTTAATCCCTGGTACTGTATTTGCCGTACTTGCCGGTTTCACGTACTGGTGGCCAAAAATGTTCGGTTTCATGTTGAGCGAAAAAATTGGAAAATGGTCGTTCTGGTTCATTATAGTCGGCTTTAATGTAACATTCTTCCCGATGTTCATCACTGGTTTAGATGGGCAGGCACGTCGTATGTATACGTACTCTGAATCAACAGGATATGGTCCATTGAATATGCTCTCTTTCGTTGGAGCGATTGGTTTAGCCATAGGTTTTGCACTTATTGTGTACAATATCTATTGGAGTACTCGTTATGCATCAAGAAATATCTCAAACGATCCATGGGATGCACGTTCTCTAGAGTGGGCTACACATACACCAATCCCTGAATATAACTTTGCAATTGTGCCAACAGTTGCTTCTACAGAAGCATTCTGGGATGCAAAGAAAAAAGGCTTTAAATTATTTGGCGGTAAAGTAGAAAAGATTCATATGCCAAATAACAGTGGCGTGCCGTTTATCATGAGCTGTATCTTCTTCGTTTGGGGCTTTGCATTGGTATTCAGCATGTGGATCATTGCAATCATTGCAACGATCGGTATCTTTGCTTGTATGATTCACCGTTCATTCGAAAAAGATCACGGACGTTATATCTCTGTTGAAGAGATCGAAGAAACTGAAAATAAATTGCGAGGTGCTAAGTAATGAAAATAGATAACTCGCTGCCACTTGAATATAGCACGGAAGAAAATCGCTTAAAGATTTTTGGATTCTGGATTTTCCTGGGAGCAGAAATAGCTCTTTTCGCTACACTGTTCGCCACTTATTTTGTCTTAGTTGGTGGTACTGGAAATGGTCCAACAGGGGAACATCTTTTTAAAGTCCCAACACTAATGTTTCAAACAATCTTTCTTTTAACTAGTAGTTTTACCATAGGTCTTGGAATCAATGCGATGAGACTTGGCAGGCAGAAAGCGACGATTGGTTTCTTCATTATCACCCTTATTCTTGGTTTAGGCTTTTTAGGAGTCGAAATTTATGAATTCGTGGAGTATGTACATGAAGGAGCAACGATTCAAACAAGTGCTTTCTTATCTAGTTTGTTCACACTACTAGGTACGCATGGAGCTCACGTTACACTTGGTTTATTCTGGGGAACCTTCATCACCATGCAGATTAAAAAACGCGGTATGACTCCACAGACAACAAACAAGGCTTTCATCTTTTCACTTTACTGGCATTTCTTGGACGTTGTCTGGATTTTCATCTTCAGTTTCGTCTACCTGAAAGGAATGATGTAATATGAAAGAATTATTCCCACGGGGCCAAGTTATGGGATTTGCTTTTTCGCTAGTTCTGACTTTGGTCGCATTATCAGTTATTATGTTTGATCTCTCACTTAAAATGGCTATGATCATCCTACTTGTTACAGCTTTCATGCAAGCAGCACTTCAATTTGTTATGTTCATGCATGCAGGAGAGTCTGAAGATAAAGCATCGATTTACACAAACGTTTATTACGGATTGTTCGTTGCATTGGTTACAATTTTCGGTACAATGCTAACAATGATTTGGGGATACCAATAATCGATTCTGGAAAAGCTGGGCGTCTTGATGACGTCCAGTTTTTTTTGTATGTTAATTCTTATACCGGCCTATCCATTTCATTCATGGAAGTTTGGTTAACAAGGATGTGGCTATCCATTTGTTTAGTATAACCATTTCACAACATTATATTTATAAATGGGGATTTTCACTTTTGAAGCATTCCCGTGTGTTTAAGTGCAATGTGTTACTGGGGTAAAACGTTAATAGAACGGACACATCAAGTAAGAAAACGATCAGCCACTTTTGATATAATAAGTTATATATGAATTAATTAATAAATGTAGCGGAGATGATGAATTGACATTGCCGGTTTTGATTGTGACAATCATCTTAAGTTTGTTAAAAATATTGGTTTCCTGTCTTCCAACAGATGCAGTTAATTGGATTATCAGTAAATTTAAAATACATTCAGAAATTAGTGGCGGGAATGCGATCGTAACCTTTGACGGAAAACGTTTGGAAGGTGAAGAAAAAATTCAAGTTATTAATTATTTTAATAGCACTAGATTTTTGAAGGGAAATCATATATTCCCGGGGAATGAGGAATTGTTTTTACATCCAGATAATAGTGGGACTCCATTGGTCATTGATACTAAAAGAGGCAAAAAGGATGTTAGGTTATTTCTATATATTTACAGCGACCGCGTGGATGTAGTTAAACGGTACAAGAAGAAGCTCATTTCTTATAGTCTATTTTCCGATAGCCTCCAAGAACGTTCCATGCCATTAATAAGAAATTTAGTTTAATAGAACATTAAAAAGACGGTCCTTAAAAGACCGTCTTTGAGTTTGTAAACAAAAGGGTTAAAACATAGTTGATTGGAGCGGGTGTGCGAGACTCCTGCGGGAAAAGCGAGTCCAAGGGAGACACCGCGGGCGCAAAGGCACCGGGGAGGTTCCCGGACCGCCCGCGGAAAGCGAGTGCCTGGAGTGGAAATTAACGGTTAAATTGTCTACAGCTGAGACGGGCCTTAAAAATACCTTCTTTTTTATAAGGCTTTTAATATAATTCCATTTCAAGGATATTTTTTCATTATAAAAGTTCTGGTACACAAACTGGCATCTTGATTTTAGTGCCTTTTGAAAAAAACAATTAAAAGTGTTATTAAGTAGGAGGGGATTGCAAGAGGGTCGTTAATCGTGCATATGAAAAGTATTTGGGATAGTATTTAAGGGAATAAAAAAGCAGGTATCTATTGCGATGCCTGCTTTTTTATGCTTTCCATTGTTTTTCAACTTGATGAAGGGCTTGTTGTAAAATTACTTCATGATCAGTACCCGGTTTAGCAAGGACGTTAGTTTGATAAGATTTTCCTTGGAAATCAACTGTTACTGTAACTTTTACCATTATGCATCTTTCCTTTCCTAATTCAGAATTAAATGAGGTGGTTGTACCTATTTCTTTTATACCCGGAGCAGAAGGATAATCAAACATTTCAAAAGCTAAAATCGTGTGAATTAATATTCAAAATTATCTGATATTTTAAGTGAAGTGTCAACACTTTTTTTTGACATGCCCCATTTTCAGGTTTTTTAAAAAACGACCTGGCTTGTATACATGAAAGCCAGGTTGTTTTTTTAAAACGAACTATATTCATATTTTAGTTAAAATAATACCGATTAATGCTGCAAGGACACCAGCAATTTGATAGTTTTTTAGTTTTTCCTTGAATATATAACATCCAGCGAATACGACAACCAAACAGTTCAGGCTGACGACAGGGAAAATGATGCTTGCGATGCCAGTGTTCAACGCAAAGAAATAACATCCATAGCCTATCATGCTTAAAAAGCCTACTAAGGAACCGATTTTGACTTCCTTTAGCTTGATTTTTTCTTTTTTAAAGGCTAGAGCCGAAAGAAGATAAAGCATTCCGCCTCCATACATTGATACAAGGATATCAAGGGAGTTTAATTGAAGACGAGTTGATGTCGTCATAAGAATGCCGAGCACACCAAAAGATAAGATGGAGAGTAATGTGTGCATCATCCATGGGACATATTGATGATTACCTTTTGCATTAGGTGTATATTGGATGACTAATGTAGCGATAAACATGCAGGCGATTCCACTCCACTGCAAGGAAGAAATATGTTCGTGAAAAATTAAAGCTGCACAGAGAATGGGGAATATGGCATTCGCTGCGATTAATGGAGATGTCAAGCTTGCCGGACCTTTTTCAAAGGCGCTTGCCATCTGGATGTTACCATTGGCGTTCAGTACACCAATTGCTGCACCAAGCATGATGGACAGCCAGTTCAGCTGCAAACCATCCATTGATACTCCATAAACAATGGACAAAATAAAAGCTGAAAAATAAAAGAAAAATTGGATATGTATCTTGGAATACCCTTTTCCGCTGCTCCATTTAAAAATGCTATTATTGATTCCGAAACATAAACTCGTGATGAGTGCTGCAAAAATCCACATTGACTTAATCTCTTCCTTCATGTAGGATAAACTTCTTCTACATTTTAAGCTGAATGCCCTTAGGAATCAAACCAAATTTAAAATGTATGATTGACAGATTAGATATTTTTTTCTATATTTACTATGACAATTTTAAAATATTTCCCGATAAACGGGAGAGGTTCATAGCATCACCCTCTTAAAAAAACTATGGCTTTGATATTTTTTGCGAATCAACCATATCTTTGAGGAGATATGGTTTTTGTTATATAGAGGCCCATTTTATGAATCTCCCTGAAATGTGGGATTAGGAGGACTTTTCATGTCTGGAAGAAAAGAAGAAGAATTAAAAAAAGATATCACACTGCTTGGGAATCAAGGAACAAAATATACATTCGACTATGCTCCTGAAATCCTTGAGTCATTCGATAACAAGCATCCGAACCGGGACTATTTCGTCAAATTCAATTGCCCGGAATTCACTAGTTTATGTCCAATCACGGGCCAGCCGGACTTTGCTACCATTTACATCAGCTATATTCCAAGTGTGAAAATGGTGGAAAGTAAGTCTTTGAAACTCTACTTATTCAGCTTCCGCAATCATGGTGATTTCCATGAAGACTGCATGAACATCATCATGAATGATTTAATCGAATTGATGGACCCTAAATATATTGAAGTCTGGGGCAAGTTTACACCTAGGGGCGGAATTTCCATCGACCCTTACACGAATTACGGGAAACCAGGTACGAAGTATGAGGAAATGGCGAATTACCGCTTGATGAATCATGACTTATACCCGGAAACCGTGGATAATCGCTAAAGAATAGGAGGGACAATGGGCATATGCCCGTTGTCTTTTTTTAGTTTATAGCTAATTTCGATCAGTGGTCCTGTTATTCTGTCCTTTTTAAAAGTACAAATGTCCTTCTATAATGGAATTTCCACTTGATTGTTTCGAGAAAAAGCGTAATAATAGGGAGAGTTAATTTTGACAGAATATTTACGAAAATAGGGGATGTCGAGATGAAAGTTGCAAAGTTTGGTGGAAGTTCACTTGCGTCAGGTGATCAGTTGAGGAAGGTATTCGAAATTGTTGTTTCTGATCCAGAGAGGAAGATTGTGGTCGTTTCCGCTCCAGGAAAACGCAATTCCGATGATATAAAGGTGACGGATTTATTGATTGAAGCTGCGGAACAGCAGCTGCGCGGGGATAACGGAGAGCATTTGATAGAAGATGTTGTATCCCGCTATGCGAGCATTGCGGAAGAGTTGGATATATCCGAGAGTGTCATCACAGGGATTCATGAAAATTTAATGGCGCTGCTGCATGCAGATCAAACTAACCCAAAGCGCTATCTGGATGCCTTGAAGGCAGGTGGCGAGGATAATAATGCGAAGCTGGTCGCAGGTTATTTCCAAAGCCTTGGAGTGGAGGCACAGTATATCAATCCGAAGAAGGCAGGCTTGATCGTAACGGATGAAGGTGGATTTACCAGGGTGCTGCCAGAGTCTTATGATAGGTTATATGCTCTGCGTGATGAGCCGGGAATCGTTGTATTCCCAGGATTCTTCGGATATACGTTAGATGGTGATGTGTTAACCTTCTCAAGAAGCGGTTCCGATATTACGGGTTCGATTCTTGCTAATGGGGTCAAAGCTGATTTGTATGAGAACTTTACGGACGTGGATGCCGTTTATGCGGTGAATCCAAATGTGGTTTCCAATCCGAAGGGAATCCGGGAACTAACCTATCGTGAGATGCGTGAGCTTTCTTATGCAGGTTTCTCGGTATTTCATGATGAGGCGCTGATTCCTGCATTCCGGGCGGGAATACCTGTCCATATCCAGAATACGAACAATCCGGCGGCACAAGGGACCCGCATTGTGAATACACGGGATAATACGAACGGGCCTGTTATTGGGATTGCAAGTGATAAAGGATTTTGCAGTATTTACATTAGCAAATATTTGATGAACCGGGAAGTTGGTTTTGGCCGGAAACTGCTGCACATCCTCGAGGATTATGGAGTTTCATATGAGCATATTCCATCAGGCATCGATGATGTGACGCTTATTCTAAGGCAGGACCAGATGAAAGGGGATGCCGAAAAGAAAATCATTTCCCGAATCAAGAAAGAGCTTCATGCCGATGAAGTGAATGTGGAACATGATCTTGCCTTGATCATGGTTGTAGGGGAAGGAATGCGCCATAATGTCGGTACAACGGCAAGAGCGTCAAAAGCCTTGGCTGAAGCAAAGGTGAATATTGAGATGATCAATCAAGGCTCTTCGGAGGTAAGCATGATGTTCGGTGTGAAAGGGCACAACGAAGAGACGGCAATTCAGGCATTATATCACGAGTTCTTTTGAGTATGAGCGTTTAGGGACCTCCTTTTAGAAGGGGGTTTTTTGTGATTGATCTTTTAATCACTATACATACGCTGGATTTTTTTCATCTGGTTCTTTATGGTAGTGGCAATGACCGTGGGGATAATCATTCCAAGCTAACAGACGCGCTGCAGGGTTCAGAGCGTCTGTTTTCAGGTGGCTAAAGCAATTGGAGGAGAACGGAGTTGACGCTCTAGAAACGGATAAAAAGGGACGTCCAACCCCATACATATCTTACACCAAATTATAAATGAAATAGATGTCAATGGCACATCAAGTTTACGAGCTAAATGATTCACTGGCACCAATTGATTTAAGTAATTACTTCAAGTTGATCTTGCTGAATAGAATCATGTTTAAAAAGCATCCTTATCACCTGGTTAAATACTTCTATATAATATAAAAAAATGTAGGAATAAGTTATATCTATATGTGATTGGAGTGTAAGGCACTAGACTCCTTCAGGAAAAGCGCGTGCCTGGAGCGGAAATCAACATTCAAATTGTGTAAAAGCCATAAAAAAACTGTAGAAAACCCGGTTTTCATCGAGTTTGTCTACAGTCTGAGCCTCCAACTGGAAGATTGGAGGCCTTCCTTTTATGTTAGTCCATGACGGTCAGGAGTTGATCGATCGCGTTCCTTGGGCGAGGGGCAGGAATCATATCGGGATAGCCAACATGAAGGCTGCCGACGATCTTCTCGCCTGGTTTCACGCCAAAAGCTCCACGAAACTCCATGCTGTGTATCATGCCGTATGTTTCCCATATCATCCCGATTCCCTGTTCCCAGGCAAGCAGGCTGAAGTTCTGGATCAAGGCACTTGTAGCCGCATAATCTTCTTCACGTGTCATGGGATTCGGATTCTCTTCCATGATCACTGCGACAAACATCGGTACACCCATGAGTTTATTATATCCTCGCTGTCCGGCTGCTTTTTTCTTTTCAGGGTCCTTTTCCTTGCCTTCCATGAATGCACGTGTTGCTTCTGCTAGTTTTAAACGGCTATCACCATGCACCACGACGAAGCGCCATGGCTGGGTCATTTTATGGTTCGGTGCCCATGTCGAAGTTTCCAATAATGATTGGATGGTATCAATAGGAACAGGAATGTCCTTAAATCGTTTGATGCTGCGCCGTTCTTTAATGATATCTTCTAGTTTCATGATCATCCTGCTCCTTTAATCATATATGTAAGTTTAATAGTTGAAAAAAAAAATAATCCCCGGCTGCCTAATATGCTTCCAATGTGAATAAATTACTTGAATAAAGAGGGGGCAATATTCTAGTGACTTGCATTCGCTAATGAGCATATAATTTTACTAGGCACAGAGAAGCCGGGGCGACATTGTATCTATGTACAATATCAAAAGGGTACGATAAGAGAATATCGTAATTGCTTATCAAATTTCAGAGATCGATAATGAAATTGAAAATCATTATCAATTAGAATTTTCGCTTATTTCCTGTTATTTGTCAAGGGTATTTATAAAAAAAAATTCAAGATATTTACCAATGCTTTAAAACAGTTAAAACCTTTTAAAAAATCTGTATAAAAATGTATAATGAGAGGATGAAAAAAATGCTATTTACATACGGAGAATCGAAGGTGTCATAGATGAAAAAATTGTCCTCATTTCTTAAGCCATACTGGCTTTTGATCATTCTTGCTTTATCCTTAATGATTGTCGAGCTCGGGGTAGAGCTATTACAACCTCTATTTATAGCAAAAATCATTGATGATGGCATTTTGCAGAAAGATTTATCGGTGGTGATTAAATGGGGAAGTGTCATGGTTGGACTTTCCGTTTTTTCATTTCTTGGCGGGATCGTTAATTCATTTACGGCATCACATGTAAGTCAAAGCTTTGGACATGATGTCAGGACAAGCCTTTTTGGTAAAATACAGGCGTTTTCTTTTGCGAACTTGAATAATATCCCGACTTCCTCGTTGATCACAAGGATGACGAATGATGTGACCCAACTTCAAAATACGGTTTTTATGGGCTTGCGTATCATGGCAAGGGCGCCGTTGATCGTAATCGGCGGAGCCATCATGGCTATTGCGGTCGATTTGAAATTATCCCTAGTATTGGTCATTTCAATTCCGGTTCTTGTTTTCTTCTTGGGATGGGTTATGAAACGGGCGGCTAAGCTGTTTAAGCTCGTCCAGAAAAAACTCGATAATGTCAATGGAGTCATGAGGGAAAACCTGATAGGCATGCGCTTGATCAAAGCTTTTCTTCGTAAGGAGCATGAAATCGGGCGATTTGACGATGCGAATGAAGAGTTGAAAAGAAAGACTGTGTCTTCCCTTCGTTTAATTGAAACGACGATGCCTGTGCTGATGCTTGTCATGAATGTGGCGATTCTGATCATTCTCTGGCTTGGAAGTGAATTTATAACGACTGGAGATATACAGGTAGGGGAAGTTGTGGCGATTGTCAACTATGCCACGAGGATTGCGGCATCCCTTTCCGTTTTTTCATGGCTGATCATGGTCATTTCCCGTGCAAAGGCTTCAGCGGAACGTGTGACGGAAATATTTGAAACTTCGATAGATATTGATGAAGGTAAAGCGGAAAGCAAGAGTGGGGCCGTCAATGGGGGAGGCATTAAGTTTCTGGATGTATCTTTCCGCTATCCTGGAACCGAAACCCCGATATTGAAAAACCTGACCTTCTCCATCGATCCGGGAGAATCGCTTGCCATCATAGGAGCGACAGGATCAGGGAAGACATCACTGTTTCAGCTGATTCCGAGATTATATGAAGTTGAAAGCGGCTCCATTCAAATTGATGGCCAAGATCTGAAAGATATTCCCTTGAATTCGCTGCGGAACAGGATCGGCTATGTACCGCAAGAGGCCCTGCTTTTTTCGGGGACCATAAAAAATAATGTCGCTTGGGGAAAAGAGGGTGCCTCGATGGAGGAAATCATGGCTGCGGCCATGCATGCTCAGGTCCATGAGACCGTAATGAAACTTCCGAAGCAATATGAAACCCAGTTAGGGCAAAAAGGAGTGAATCTGTCTGGAGGGCAAAAACAGCGCTTATCGATTGCAAGAGCATTGGTGCGCAAACCGAGGATTCTCCTTCTGGATGATAGTACAAGTGCGCTGGATTTGAAGACGGAAAGTAAATTGCTTGCCGCTTTAAAGGACTATACATGCACAACGCTCATCATTACACAAAAAATCAGTACAGCCATGGAGGCTGACAAAATCTTGTTGCTGGAACGCGGTCAAGTCCTTGCGTTGGGGAAACATCAGGATTTGATGCAAACAAGCGATCTTTATCGAAAAATCGTTCGCTCACAGTTTGGGGAGGAGGGGATTTCGCTTGAGTCGAAGAATATCTCCCGATAAGGCAAAGTCTAAACCGGTCAACTCCTGGAATACGGTAAAAAGGATCATTCCCTACTTGGCAACGAATAAAAGCCTGCTATTATGTGTCCTTTTCATGGTACTGATAAGCTCGGTTTTGGGATTGCTTGGCCCCTTTCTTGTTGGGATGGCCATTGATGATTATATTGTCACAAGAGATAGCGGGGGGCTTATCAGCCTTCTTTTAGGGCTTCTCGGAGTCTACATATTTTATTCCCTATCCATGTGGCTTCAGAATTATTGGATGATCGGAATTGCACAGGATACGGTTTATGCGATGCGCAATCAACTATTCAAAAAGCTTCACCAGTTGTCCATTCCCTTTTTTGATCGGCGTCAGCACGGGGAGTTGATGAGCAGGGTCACGAATGATATTGAAAATGTCAGTTCCACTTTGAATAGTTCCGTCATCCAGATCTTTTCAAGTGTGCTGACACTTGTCGGGACGATCGGAGTCATGCTGTATTTGAGCCCTTTATTAACTATTCTAACCTTATTCATCGTTCCTCTCATGTTCTTCGGTCTGAGGTGGATAACGAACAGGACGGGAAAGCTGTTTAAAGCACAGCAGAAGAACCTTGGAGAACTGAATGGGTTTATAGAAGAAACGATTTCCGGACAACGGATCGTAAAGGCTTTTTCACAGGAAGATAAAGTGATCCGTGATTTTATCATCCGGAGTGAAAATTTAAAGAAAGCCGGATTCCTATCACAATCATACTCAGGGCTGATTCCAAAACTGATGAATTTACTGAACAACTTAAGTTTCACGGTAATAGCCGCTGTCGGAGGGTTTTTGGCGCTGAATGGCATAGGTACGGTTTCCATCGGGGTCATTGTCATTTTCACCGAGTACTCAAGGCAATTCACCCGTCCGCTCAATGACCTGGCTAACCAATTCAATACACTCCTCTCAGCTGTTGCCGGTGCTGAACGGGTTTTCGCCATACTTGATGAAAAAGAAGAAGAAGTGGATGAGAAACAGGCTTCTGAACTTCGTGAAGTCCGCGGTGAGGTGGACTTTGAGGGTGTTTCCTTTTCGTATAATGATGAAGAGCAAACGATATATGATGTTAGTTTCCATGCAAAAAAAGGGGAGACCATCGCGCTTGTAGGTCCCACGGGGGCAGGTAAGACCACGATCATTAATCTTCTTGCCCGTTTTTACGAGCCGAACAGCGGCCGGATATTGATTGACGGCCAGGATATCCAACAGGTGACGAGGTCCAGCCTCCGTAAGCATATGGGCTTCGTTTTACAGGATTCCTTCTTGTTTCAAGGTACGATTCGTGAAAATATCCGCTACGGCCGGCTGGAGGCAGAAGATGAAGAAGTGGTGAATGCAGCCAAGCTTGCCAATGCCCATTCCTTTATCATGAAACTGCCAGATCGATACGATACCATCTTGAATCAAGATGGCAGTGGAATAAGTCAGGGGCAGCGCCAGCTATTATCGATTGCCAGGGCTATTTTAGCGGATCCCGTATTATTGATTTTGGATGAAGCGACAAGTAGCATAGATACGATAACCGAGCTTAAAATTCAGGAAGCATTACACCGCTTGATGGAGGGAAGGACAAGTTTTGTCATTGCCCACAGATTGAATACAATTCAGCAAAGTGATCAAATCCTCGTACTTGATGAAGGAAGGATCATTGAAAAAGGATCACATGATGAATTGTTGCGGCAGAGGGGTTTTTATTACGATCTAAACCGCAGCTCATTAAGGGAAAATCAGATAGGATAAAGAAAAAATGTGTGCCATCCGGCGCACATTTTTTGTGTTGGTCCCATAATGAGCATCATAAACTTGGGGATCGCATCCCGTTCATTTAAATGATGAATCCTATAAAAATGCGTTCACACAATACGATTTTTATAAGCATTGAAATTATCGATTCCACCAAAGTGGGAAAAGAGGGAATTATCGACAAAATAATGGAAAATACTTTACAAATTGACTAAATTGCTATTGCTAAAAAACCTTACGGTAACATATAATTCAGAATATATATAAAATTCTTTAAATTTAATGGGTACGGGGAGAAATATAGCCCTGGCCCCTAATAAATGAAGGTTTTTTATAGTTGTACACTAGATCGATAGAGGGGAGATGGAAAAAATGAAAGCGCTTAAGTCTGTTATTCTTTGGGGGATCATATCTGCATTGGGTGCGGTGAGTTTTGGTTTCGTCGCGCTAAACCGGGGGGAAAGCATCAATGCCATGTGGATTGTTACTGCGGCACTCTGTGTTTATTCAATTGCATACCGCTTTTATAGTAAATTCATTGCACGGAAAGTGTTTGAGCTAGATGACAATCGCCAGACTCCATCGGAAGCGAATAATGATGGGAAAGATTATGTACCTACAAACAAATGGGTGTTGTTTGGCCACCACTTTGCAGCAATTGCCGGAGCTGGACCTCTCGTAGGCCCCATCCTTGCAGCTCAGATGGGATATTTGCCAGGGACGCTATGGCTTGTAGTCGGAGTTGTTTTGGCTGGTGCCGTACAGGATTTCATCATTCTTTTCGGTTCGATGCGCCGTAACGGCAAATCTTTGGGAGAAATGATCAAAGAGGAGATTGGACCGATTACAGGCTTGATAGCGATGGTCGGTATCCTCGGTATCATGATTATTTTACTGGCGGTACTTGCCCTGGTTGTCGTAAAAGCGCTGGTGGGCAGTCCGTGGGGAATGTTCACGATTGCCTCGACCATACCGATTGCAGTCCTTATGGGCATTTACATGCGTTATATAAGGCCGGGACGGGTTGGTGAAGGGTCGATTATCGGAATCATACTTTTGATGCTCGCGTTATATTTCGGCCGCTTTGTAGCCGAGAGCGCAACATTAGCGCCGATGTTCACTTTCGACGGGGAAACGATTGCCATCATGTTGATTGTCTATGGTTTCGTTGCTTCCGTTTTGCCAGTATGGATGTTATTGGCACCGCGTGATTATTTAAGTACATTCTTGAAAATCGGTACGATCATCGGACTTGCACTAGGCATCTTTATTGTCATGCCGAGCCTTGAAATGCCTGCCGTCACTCAATTCATCGATGGAACGGGACCTGTATTTTCCGGAAATTTATTCCCGTTCCTATTCATTACGATCGCTTGTGGAGCGGTATCGGGATTCCATGCACTCGTTTCCTCAGGTACGACCCCTAAAATGATTGAGCGCGAATCGCATGCACGTCCAATCGGATACGGGGCGATGTTGACTGAATCCTTTGTAGCCATCATGGCGATGATTGCCGCCTGTGTATTGACGCCAGGTATCTATTTTGCCATTAACAGCCCGGGAGCCGTTGTGGGAACGGAACCAGCGCAAGTAGCTGCTACGATATCAGATTGGGGTTTCCTTGTGACACCTGAGATGATTACCGGCCTTGCAGACGATGTTGGGGAAGAGACCATTATATCCCGTACTGGAGGAGCTCCAACATTTGCAATCGGCATGGCCCATATCTTCTCGCAAGTGATTGGGGGGGCGTCCCTGATGGCGTTCTGGTATCATTTCGCGATACTGTTCGAGGCATTGTTCATATTGACCACCATTGATGCAGGAACTAGGGTGGGACGTTTTATGATACAGGATATCATCGGCACCTTTTACAAACCATTTGCCGAAACGAATAGATGGCTGCCCAATATAATTGCGACTGCCATTTGTGTAATCGGTTGGGGCTACTTCCTTTATCAAGGGGTCATTGATCCTCTTGGCGGAATCAATACCCTTTGGCCATTGTTTGGAATCGCGAATCAGATGCTTTCCGCCATTGCGTTGCTGCTTGGGACGACGGTCCTTTTCAAAATGGGCAAAAAAGCGTACACATGGGTCACTCTTGTGCCCACTACATTCTTGTTGATAGTGACCATGACGGCAGGGTGGCAAAAGCTGTTCCACGAAAACCCGGCAATTGGCTTTTTAGCACATAAGGATAAATTTAAAGCGGCTTATGATAGTGGGGAAGTTCTTGCTCCGGCAGCCAATCTGGCCGAGATGAAGCGGGTTATCGTCAATGATTATGTGGATGCTGCCCTATGTGCCATCTTCATGATCGTGGTGATCACGGTCCTGATTTCTGCCATTAGGTTATGGATAAAAGTCTTGAAGAACCAGAAAATAGATTTACATGAAACGCCTTATGTATCAAGGTCGTCATAAGGGAGGGAAAGCGATGTTGAAAAGAATAATTACAATTCTCAGCTACAGAAAGCAATTCGTCAGTTTGCTCGTCGGCGTGCCAAGTTATGATACGTATGTGGCACATATGAGAAAGCATCATCCTGAAGATCCCGTGAAAACCAGGAAAGAATTTTTCTGCGAAGCCCAGGATGAACGGTATAACGCAAAGGGTGGGAAAGTGTCTCGTTGCTGTTAATGAATATTTATTGAAGGGTCCTCAATAGGTGGGTCCTTTTTTTAATGGTTTTCGAGGGGGGGATAAGTAGAGGGTGAAATGTAACAGCCATGGAGTCGTGAAGATGGAAAAGTAACTATTAAACCAAAAAAAATCAAATTTGCTGGTCCTTCATTCTTATTGATGTTATTTAATCTAACATTCTTTCTGAAAAATACAAAAATTAAGTTGAATTATTAGAAAATTAAGTATATGATAAAAAATATAACATAATAGTGTTAATAAACATAACATATATAAAAATAAGGGGGAAAAAACAGTATGCAAATGGCAGATTCGGTATTCATGTTTTTGGCGACGATGATGGTTTGGCTAATGACACCAGGGATTGCCCTATTTTATGGAGGGATGGTAAAAAGTAAAAATGTCTTGAATACGGCAATGCATAGTTATATGCCTCTGGCTGTCATTTCTATTCTTTGGGTGCTGATTGGGTATTCATTATCATTTTCACCTGGTAATTCACTTCTGGGTGGTCTGGACTGGGTTGGTTTAAAGGATGTGGGTTTTGCACCTGGACCTTACAGCGAAACAATTCCCCATAGTTTGTTCATGTTATTCCAAATGACTTTTGCCGTTTTAACGGTCTCGATCATTGCTGGTGGCATTGCCGAGCGGATGAGATTTTCAGCATTCTTGATTTTTACGATCCTATGGTCTTTATTCGTATATGCTCCCGTTGCACACTGGGTATGGGGTGGAGGCTGGTTAGCGGAACTGGGTACACTTGACTTTGCAGGTGGCAACGTTGTTCATATATCTTCAGGGGTTGCAGGTTTGGTATTGGCAATCATGTTAGGTAAAAGGAAAGAGTCGGGGGACAGTGCGCCGCATAATCTTCCTTTAACATTTCTTGGAGGATCATTAATTTGGTTCGGTTGGTACGGCTTCAACGTCGGAAGCGCACTGACAATCAATGGAGTGGCGATGAATGTATTCGTTAATACAGCTGTTGCAGCAGCTGCTGGTATCATTGGATGGCTGATCGTCGAGTATATGGCTAATAAAAAGGCAACATTGCTAGGTGCAGTATCCGGAGCCATTTCTGGTTTGGTGGCCATTACACCCGCTTGCGGATTCGTAACGCCCGCATCATCAATCATCATCGGTGTCATCGGCGGTGCCGTTTGTTTCTGGGGCGTATTCTTCCTGAAAAATAAACTGGGTTACGACGATGCGCTTGATGCTTTCGGATTACATGGGATCGGCGGGACTTGGGGTGGCATAGCTACAGGTTTGTTCGCGACAACTTCCGTAAACGAAAGCGGTGCAAATGGTTTATTCTATGGAGATTTCAACTTGTTGTGGAAGCAGCTTGTAGCGATCATTGCGACCTATATCTTCGTTGCCGTGGTCACTTATATCGTTGCTAAAGCCATTAACCTTTTCGTACCGCTGCGTGTCAGTGAAGAAGATGAGTCAATGGGGCTTGATCTTACACTTCATGGAGAAAAAGCTTATCACGAATCAATCTAAAAGGAGGGGAACGTATGTCCGGGATTTTAACGAAAATAGAAATCATTACACGTCCTATCCAATTTGAACAATTCAAAGCGGAACTTGCGAAAATAGGGGTAAGCGGAATGACGGTATCGGAAGTAAAAGGAACGGGTCTTCAGAAAAGTTATGTGGAAACATATAGAGGCAGAAATCGTGAAATGTCATTGCATGATCGAATGAAAATCGAAATCGTCGTGTGTGAAGTGCCAGTTCAGGATGTTGTGGATGTAGCAAGGAAATTCTTGAGTACCGGTAAACCGGGAGACGGTAAAATCTTCATATATGAATTGGCGAATGTTGTGAATATCCGTACCGGTAAAGAAGGTCATGATGCGTTAAAGAATGACATCTGATGCTGTGATCAATTCCGCCGGATACAGAAGATTAAAGAAAGGGAGCTGAAAATGGGGAGACTGGTCCGAATTGTTAATGCAAAAAAACAGAAGATCGTTAATACGCTCATTTCAGAGGATGTATATCAACCTGATGACCGACCCTTTTTATTGGAATTGCCACTGAAAAATTTAGAAGAGATGTTATCACTCCGATTAAAATCCCGGTTTCAAAATCCCCCTTCAAAAAAATGACCTTTCAGCCGTTATCCTAGGGGAGAGCGGCTTTTTTTGTTTGATGTCCAGCTGGATTGTGATATTTAAATGTTTGTATAATTAAGGAAACTTTTTTCTTGAATCCCCCATGGAAATCGGGGAGCATTCCAACTATAATGAATAAGGACATAAATTTAAATACGATTTTTTTGCTTTTTTCGACGCTTTTCGCTTAGTTACTTCAATTTTTCTTTAATTTTCCGAAAAGTGAATTCAAAAAAATGTAAGTTTACCAAAAAACTATGAATTACTTCATGAATGCCCTGCTTAAAAATAGGGGAATTATTAATATGTTCTTTAAGAGGTGAAGGGAAATGGATCAATTTACGGTCGAATCCGTTTTAAATATCATCAGGGAGTTTGTACCGAAGGATGCTTCAATTTCTGTGGCTGATTCCGAAAAATACATTTATTATCAACCGAGCAAACAAGTGGACTTAAGAATAAAACCAGGTGATTTAATCAGTGAAAATACGGCGACATATAAAGCGCTGAGCATCCGTAAAAAAATAGGGGTGCAAGTTGAAAGTAATGTATTTGGCGTACCTTACTATGGGCTGAGTGTTCCTATCATGGACGAGGGCAACCCTTTAGGGGCGGTAACGGCCATCTTGCCGTCAAAGCCATTGATTTTACCGACATCATTCCTGACCATTAAAACAGATGATCGCTGGATACCGCTTCCATACGATGAAATTATGTATTTGGAAGCTCAAAATAGGAAAACTAAAATTCAGTCCGAACGTGTGAGTGGATTTCATAAAATGAATTTAAGTGAATTGGAATTCATTTTACCTAGTGATTTATTCATTCGTGTGCACCGTTCGTACATCGTCAATATCAACTATATACAAGAGATCCTCCCTGATTTCCATTCTACATTTTTATTGATAATGAAAGACAACTCCAAAATCCAGGTCAGTCAAACATATGCAAGTCAATTCAGGAGGGCTTTGGGGTTTTAGTGATTCTCCTTTGTGTGAAAGAAATGCTGGTTTATGCCCAATTTAAGGCTTTTCATTCGAAAATGAATGTGACGATTACACAGGATTGGTAAAATTAAGTGTAAGAAAAGCGAAAAATGGGGGTCTTTTGTATGAACGAAAGCGTTTTCAAAAAAATTCGCAACGAACAATTTAAGGGGAAAGTAGTTACAGCGGAAGAAGCAGCATCATGGATTAAAAATGGGATGAAACTCGGTATGAGTGGATTTACCCGTGCTGGTGATGCTAAAGTTATTCCGATGGCTCTAGTTGAAAGAGCTAAAACTGAAAAATTCAAAGTTGACGTTTATACTGGTGCCTCATTAGGACCGGAAGTCGACCAACATATGGCGGAAGCAGGTATCATAAATAAACGTTTGCCGTTCCAAGCGGATAAAGGCATTCGCAATAAAATCAATGCTGATGAAGTAACTTATGTGGATCAGCATTTGTCTCATACGGCTGAACAAGTTCGTCAAGGCATTGTCGGACCAATCGATTTTGCAATCATCGAAGCATTGGCGATTACGGAAGATGGATTGATCATCCCGACAACTTCTGTAGGCAACTCAGCCATATTCGTTCAAGAAGCTAAACATGTGATCATTGAATTGAACGTATCCCATCCAGAAGGATTGGAAGGGATGCATGATATATATACACCGGCTAAACAAGGGGAACGCGAACCGATTCCTATGACTAAAGCAAGTGATCGCCTTGGAGCGATCGGCATTGCGGTTGATCCTGAAAAAGTAATGGGAATCGTCGTTTCTACAGATCTTGATGCACCTTCCACAATCGTGCCGCCGGATGAAGAAACTGCAACAATCGCCAACCACCTCATTAACTTCCTTCGTGGAGAAATAAAGGCTGGCCGTTTAACTGAAAGCCTTGCTCCGCTTCAGTCGGGAGTAGGTTCAGTGGCAAATGCAGTATTCGCTGGCTTCCTTGATTCTGAATTCAAAGATTTGGAAGTTTATTCAGAAGTGCTGCAAGATGCGGTATTTGATCTGATTGATGCTGGAAAGGTTAAATTCGCTTCAGGGTGTTCGATTACATTAGCTGAAGAAAAAGGGAAACAAGTTTACGGTGAGCTTGAAAAATACCGTGATAAGCTAGTTCTTCGTCCACAAGAAATATCTAATCATCCTGAAATCATCCGTCGTTTGGGCTTGATTTCAATCAATACAGCGTTAGAGTGTGATATCTATGGTAACGTAAACTCGACACATGTTTCTGGGACAAGAATGATGAATGGAATTGGCGGATCAGGAGATTTTGCCCGTAATTCACGCCTAGGAATTTTCGTAACGAAATCATATGCAAAAGGCGGCAAAATTTCCAGTATCGTTCCTTTCGTTTCTCATGTGGATCATACTGAACATGATGTGGACGTATTGGTGACAGAGCAAGGGATCGCTGATTTACGTGGCTTGGCACCAAAAGAGCGCGTAGAGTTAATCATAGAAAACTGTGCTCATCCTGATTACCGACCACAGCTACGTGCATACTTCACTGAAGCTGTTGCGCAAACGGGCGGGCATCAAACTCCGCACATTCTTGAAAAAGCATTTTCATGGCATACGAACCTAGCTAAAAACGGTACGATGCTTGAAGCGGTTCTTCAAGATCAAAAATAAGACTCAAAACCCCGCCGATAAAAAGCGGGGTTTTTTATTGGGTCCGTGTCCGATATAGGTGAAAACCAATGAATCTTTCGTCACATCAATGGAATATTGAAAGGTAAATAGATTATTTCTCCTAAGTAATTTGTATGGTGTTTCCTATTGGGATTCTTTTTCCTGCGACAAATAACAGATTTAATGTGTAAAATGATGCTTAACCATCAAAAAGTTAGGGAACTGTATCTTTAGGCTTTTTTCTATTATTTTTATATATAATTATTCATCCAAGTTATAGATATATGGTAAACTGCTAACAATGAATGATTATCATACATAGGATTTTTCGCATTTATGATGTTGTTTCCTTAGAAATAGGGAGTTAAATAGAATTGCTTATAGTGGAGGAGATAATTTGTTCAAGCAAAAACTGCATTTTTGGACGTTAGAGTTATTACTATTGTCTTTACTTTTTTATGTTGGTACAAAGATTTCTTTTCTTTTTGAACCAATAGTCATTTTTACATCTACATTGTTCTTTCCAATCTTGATTTCGGGTTTTCTCTACTTCCTGTTCAATCCCACTGTTGATTTCCTCGTTAAAAGAAGAGTGCCAAGGGGATTGGCGATTTTATTGCTTTACGTATTTTTCCTTGGGTTGATTAGTTTACTGGTCGGTCTGGTTGGCCCGTCACTTTCCAAACAGGTTACGGATTTACTCAATAACCTTCCGGATTATTTCAATCAAACAAGGAAGTTCATTGAAGACTCAGCGGAGTCAAAATGGTTTTTATGGACGGTGGAACAAGATTATGTACCTCTGCAAGAAGTAGGGGATTCGCTGCAAAAATATTTGACGAACTTACCTAGTAATATAACGAACAGTTTAACTTCCGTCTTCAGCGTGGTGACGAATATCACTTTAGTTGTCGTAACGGTACCTTTCATCCTGTTTTATATGTTGAAGGATGGGGATAAGCTTCCGGCCGCCATTATGAAGTTCGTACCGCTTCGCTATAGAAAACCAGCTTTAACAGTACTTCAGGAAACTGGCGGGACGCTTACTACATACATACAAGGGCAGATGCTTGTTTGCATGTTTGTCGGGATCGGAACGTTCATCGGATATCTAATCATTGGTTTGCCTTATGCGTTCTTATTCGCGCTGATTGGCGCTGTAACCAATATCATTCCATATGTAGGTCCGTTTATCGGAGCCGCTCCTGCCGTCATTGTGGCGTTGATCCATTCACCGACCGAGGCATTATTGGTCATTCTGGTTGTAACGGTCATTCAGCAATTGGATGGTAATTTCATTTCACCGTTAGTCATCGGGAAGAAATTGAACACACATCCGCTTACCATCATCATCCTATTGCTTGTCGCCGGAAACATTGCCGGTATCATCGGCATGATTTTGGCGGTTCCGACTTACTCTGTTGTTAAAACGATTGTATTGAATATCGTAAAATTCATCAGGATCCGAAAAGAGGAAAAGCTTGAAGAAGATATATTGGAATGAAAAAAACGGGTCAGACTCAATTGAGTCTGGCCCGTTTTCTTAGTGTCACAAACCTAAGGAAATATATTTTACTTCCAGGAATTCTTCGATGCCCTGGTGTCCGCCTTCACGGCCGAGTCCGCTTTGCTTGAATCCGCCGAATGGAGCTTGCGGAACGGAAGGAAGTCCATCGTTCAAGCCAACAATACCGAATTCAAGTGCCTCGGTGAATTTGATGCCCTTTGTGATGTTTTCAGTGAAGACGTAAGCTGCCAAACCGAAGATGGAGTCATTTGCCCTCTTGATTGCCTCTTCATCAGTCTTAAAGGAGGCAATGGGAGCTAGTGGACCAAATGTTTCTTCCTTCATGCAGAGCATGCTGTCATCAATGTTGGACAATACGGTCGGTTCAAGAAAAAGGCCGCTTATTGATTTACCGCCAGCTTCGAGCTTAGCGCCGCTGCTGATTGCTTCATCAATTTGTTTTTGAACCTTATCCACTGCATTTTGATCGATAAGCGGACCGATATCGACGCCATCTTCCAGTCCATTTCCTACCTTTAGTTCCTTGACCTTGGCAACGAGCTTTTCGATGAAGGCCTCTTGAATGGCTTCGTGGACATAAATGCGATTTGAACAGACGCATGTTTGTCCTGCGTTACGGAATTTTGAACTGATGATGCCATCAACCGCTTTATTAAGGTCGGCATCCTCAAGAACGATTGCTGGTGCGTGACCTCCGAGTTCTAGCGAGATTTTCTTTACCGTGTCTGCGGAGCCCCTCATCAGGGTTTTGCCGACTTCTGTAGAACCGGTAAACGTCAATTTACGAACCCTTGTATCTTGAAGCCAAGTTTCGCCGATTTCTGAGGATTTTCCTGTCACGACGTTGATGACCCCTTTTGGAATGCCAGCTTCTTCGGCTAATTCAGCCATTTTTAAAGCTGTTATGGGAGTCAGGTTTGCCGGTTTAATGACGACTGTGCAGCCGACGGCAAGCGCTGGTGCCACTTTTCTTGTAATCATGGCTGCAGGAAAGTTCCAAGGCGTAATGACAGCTACAACTCCGACAGGCTGTTTAGTCACGAAAAGCCGCTTATTGGACACGGAAGCAGGAATCGTTTCGCCGTACACCCTTTTTCCTTCTTCGGCAAACCAAGATAAAAAGCCATTGGCATATGTCATTTCACCAAGAGCTTCTTTAAGGGGCTTTCCTTGCTCTTCAGTCATGATTTTTGCCAGTTCTTCTTTATGATCATCAATTAATCGATGCCATTTCCAAATTAGTTCAGCACGTTCGTAGACTGAGAGTGCAGCCCAGCCCGTAAAGGCTTCATATGCGGCATCTGCAGCCTTCGCAGCTTCAGTTGCACCGCCTTTAGGAACGGTGGCAACTACTTCATCCGTTGCCGGGTTTCTCACTTCAATTTTATCCAATCCAAAATCCGACCACTCACCGTTAATAAATAATCCGTAATCCTTCATGATAAAACCTCCTAATTTGGTTAAATCCATCAAACTACTAAACTTCTAACTATATACTTTTACCTGTTACATAAAAGTATAAACACTTTTCAGTGATTCTGAAATTTATTTGATTGGCTATTTATAGAAAATTGGCTATTCATTGCTAGAAAGGGAGGAATACACAAAAAAAATGAGGTGCAAGCTGCACACCTCTTCATTCAAGGTTCGATTATTTTTCCGATGAAACAGCCACTTCATTCATATCATCTGAGATGGCTTGGTTTGGATTGAATTCACCTTCTGATTTAGAAATGACCACCGTAGCGACACTGTTACCGATTAGATTCGTGATGGCGCGTGCTTCTGACATGAAGCGGTCGACTCCAAGCAGTAATGCCATTCCTTCAACTGGAATCATTGGGAAGGCAGCTAATGTTGCAGCAAGTGTGATGAAACCGGATCCCGTTACACCGGCAGCACCTTTGGATGTTAACATCAAGATTCCTAGAAGGGTCAATTCCTGCCAGATGCTTAAATCGACACCATAGGCTTGGGCGATGAAAATCGCAGCCATGGATAAGTAGATGGAAGTGCCATCAAGGTTGAAAGAATAACCGGTTGGGACAACCAAACCGACTACCGATTTTGAGCAACCGTATTTTTCGAGTTTTTTCATCACGCTTGGCAGGGCGGATTCCGATGAAGAGGTTCCTAAAACTAAGAGGATCTCTTCTTTTATATAGGCAATGAACTTGAAAATATTAAAGCCATACATTTTTGCAATTGAGCCAAGGATAAGAACGATGAAAAGTGCCATTGTGATATAAACACTGCCCATTAATTGTCCTAACGAGGATAAAGAACCAAGGCCAAACTTACCGATTGTATAAGCCATTGCTCCAAATGCGGCCAATGGAGAAACTTTCATGATCATACCGACGATGCCGAAGAAAATGTCGGCAATATGCTGAAAGAAAGAAACGACTGGCTGCACTCTCGGTCCCATTGCTGCCATCGATAATCCGAATAATACGGCAAAGAATAGAATAGGTAGTAAGTCTCCGCCAGCCAGTGCGGCAACGGCATTATCAGGAATGATATTAGAAATGAAAGCAACGGCGCCATGTTCCGTTTCGGAAGCGGCTGTCGTATATTGTGATACATCTCCACCCTCGACTGAATCGATGTTAAAGCCTTTACCAGGTCCCAGCAGATTGACCACGATGATTCCGATGGCAAGTGCGAAAGTGGTAACGATTTCAAAATAAAGCAGGGCCTTTCCGCCGATGCGGCCAACCTTTTTCATATCACCCATACCGCCGATTCCGATTACGACGGTTAAGAAGATGATTGGTGCGATGACCATTTTAATCATTTTAATAAATAAATCAGCCAATATCTTTAGTTGTTCACCGAAAGCAGGGAAGAAGAAACCGACTGTTATACCCAGAATGATACCGATGATGACCTGAACTGTTAAATTTTTTAATATTTTCAAGGGGCATTCTCCTTTGTTATATGATAGCGCTTTCTTAACTTGATAATAGTGTAACAGAAGAAAGAATCAGAATATTCTTTTGGTGATATTGTTTTCTTTTTGTTCTTTTTGGTCTTGGGGATTTTGAATAACTGAAGAGGAATTAAAAGTGAAGATTAGGATATAAAGAGATTACTAAGCCGTAAAAAAAAATACCGGTGGAGCACCGGTATTGGCGAAAATCAATTTTCAAATGGTTTTATTAGTGCATATAGGGTTCCGATCACAGGAAGTTTCAAACCGACCTTGTCGGCTAGGCGCAGTGCACCGCCCTGTAAATGTTCCACTTCGAGGGTTAGGCCCTTCCGGCGGTCCTGGTGCATCGAAGAGGTGGATTCATCAGGTAAGCCTGCCATGTTTTCCAACGCTTGAGCAATATTCTCCACAGTAATTCCGACGTCATAAGCATTTGCAAGCTCCTTCATTTCAACAAGGACCTTTTCTAGCAATCCATTGGTTTCCGGGTATCTCCGTATCGTGCCGATAGGGAGGTTCGATGCTGTTGTCACACCGGAAAACGCGGTGATGAACATGTATTTGATCCACATCCTGATCAATATGTTTTCCGTTCTGCTTACCTTCATGATAGCTGATCCCGCCGCCTGTTCGAATTCATCACATATCTTTTTTTGTGACGGATGAAGCGGGCCATAGATTAAATCGTGATTTTCATTGGAGTGAATGACATGCCCTTTTTCATTAAGGGTGGCGATGATGAAGGCACTTCCTCCCAAGACGGCTTCATCGCCCAGCGCCTCCTGTAAAATGGATATATGCTCCAATCCATTCAAAAGCGGGAGAACCTTTGCGCCCTTTTCAACAAGCACCTTTAAATCTGTAAGGGTACCTTGCAGATGCTGGCCTTTTACGGCGAGAATCACGAGGTCGACCTTTTCGATGTCATTTACATTCTCTGTGATATGAAGGTCGTTGAATTGGTAGTTTCCATGTGGGCTGGTTATGCTGATCCCGTTTTCCTTCAATTGCTTGGCGCGGTTTTTTCGGACAAGGTATTGAACCTCCTGTCCGGCCTRCTGCAACCTGCCCCCAAAGTAGGAGCCCAGTGCCCCGGCCCCTATAATGACAATATTCAAAGCGCACACCTCTCTTTTGATTAAGATGTACTAATCATAACATTGACTGAAATTTCAGTAAATATTTCCGTTTGAAGGTCAACTGGTTGTTTGGATGTTTGTAAGAATGGGAAAAACAAAAGACCAGCCTGAAAGGTTTCAGGCTGGTGTTTATCATTATTTATAGATTTTTACTTTAACGGTTTTTCTGCCCCAATTGATAGCTTTTGAGTGAGAAGAGTAGAAGACGTCAATTTTATTCCCTTTGATTGCGCCGCCTTTATCTGCCGCAATGGCATCCCCGTATCCTTCTACATGAACTTTTGTTCCTAGTGGAATGACCTTAGGGTCGACCGAGATGGCTTTTACGTTAGGGTTTTTCTTTAAGTTAAGACCAGATGCTGTAATCCCGCTGCAGCCTTTGCAGTTCGCTGTGTAAGCTGTTGCCTTCACCGTGATCGTTTTATATTTCTTGGATGATGATGATGTTTTTGCTTTAGGTTTAGCAGAGGTCGATGTTTTCTTGACCTTTAAAACTTGTTTTGGATGGATGTTATCTTTTTTCAGGTTGTTCCAACTTTTGAGTTGATTGACTGTTATATTATGTTTATTGGCGATACCCCATAGTGTGTCGCCGCTTTTAACTTTGTATGTAGTAGTAGCAGCCGATGAAACTCCGGAAAAACTAAATACCAAAAAGAAAGCAGTGAATAGTGGAAGTAGTATTTTTTTCAAAATGAATAGTCTCCTTTGTTTTAAATCGTAGACTTAGAATAACAGGTCTTTATGACAATAATGTTTCGGTGGAATAGTAATTGTGTTACAAAAAGGTTTCCCTTGAAAAATAAATGTAATATAAACTAGGTCAAAAGTACTTATCTGTTAAATGTAAATATATTATTTTATTATGTCAGTATAAGCGTATTTTTGTTAAATAGTGTTGATGTAATGGCGTATCCTGTTTAATTAGGTAATATATGGATGTAAAATCCCTGGTTTTAAAGTCCTGTATATTTTGTAAAAAAACAACGTAATATTAGACGATTGAATGCTGTTTATTTTAGTAGGAGAGGATATTCGGAACATGAAAAAAGCCGACATCTATGTGATGCCGGCTCAAACTGTAGACAAAATCGATGAAAATCGAGTTTATCTAAGTTGAGAGCTTGTTAAAATTCGAACATTGATTTCCACTCCAGGCACTCGCTTTCCGCGGGCGGTCCGGGAGCCTCCTCGGCGCCTTTGCGGCTGTGGGGTCTCCCTTGGACGCGCTTTCCCGCAGGAGTCTCGCACCTTTCGTTTCAATCAACTTTGTTTTTAAAATGTAGATAGACTTCCTTTTGTCTATATGTGATGCCGGCTTTTTTCATGATTTGGCTTAATGTAAAGCAAATTCAGAAGCGAAATCGACCAGCATTTTTTGATAAACTGCTACTGATTCAAGATTGACGCATTCCCTATCTCCATGCCAGTTCTCGCCTTTTGGTCCGAATTCAATCGCTGGGATATCATATGCCGCAAAAAAGACGGTATCTGCGGAGCCATGTTGTCCGAAAATGACAGCGTCTTGCTTGGTGTTTCTTTCGATAATCGGTCGGAGCAAAGTGATGAATGGGTCTGACTCTTCGGTTTTTACAGGTTTACTGTACATATTAAGGTGAACATTTTTTCCTGTCACACTTTCGATCTGAGCAATGATATCTTCCATTGTTTGCGTAGGGAGATAACGAATATCAAGACTTAGCAAACAAGCATCCGGTACCTTATTATAGACATCCCCGCCTTTTATTTTTGCTAGGTTAAGTGAAGGGGAAGAGTAAAGGGGAGTATGATCCCGGGTGAATGGAAGTTCCTTTATTTTTTGATAGAGATGATAGGCCTTTTCAATTGCATTCACGCCTTCCCATGGACGGCTTCCGTGTGCAGATTTGCCGGATACTTCAATATCGAGACGAAGGGCACCCTTTGCCTGGAGTCCGATTCCCAATTGCGTCGGTTCAGCACAAATTACAAAGTCCCCCCGATAACCATGTTTCGCTAAATATCCGGAACAGTTCAACCCGCCAATCTCTTCATCCGATACGATCTGTAGCTGGATTTTTAAACCTAAGTCCTTATCTTTCAGTTCGGTAAATGCACACATCATCCCCGCAACCCCAGCTTTCATATCGGCTGTTCCGCGTCCATATAAATTTCCTTCATGAACCTCAGGGAAAAATTGATCCGGCGTACCGCTGACAACATCGACATGGCCATTCCAAATTAGGGTTTTATCTCCGCTGCCAATCTCGCTAATAAGCATTTTATAACCGTTATTTACGATCACATTCACGGTAAGTCCTTGATCTTTAAGCCAGTCCGCACAGTAATCTACCGCTTGGTTGGCTCCTTCTTTCGATGAACTGTCGATGGATACTAAATCTTTAAGTAACTCGATGAGCAAAAAGAAAACCTCCTAAAAATATGCATACTACTATTATATATACCCTTTCTGAGTAAGGGTTAACTCGAAAATATTTTCCTGTTAAATAACGTTTAGCATTTTCATCCCCTGGGGTATGTAAAGGGGGAGCGACAATTTACATTCTTTAAGGAGGATGATAGATATGGATAAACGTATAATTGGTGTATATGAAACTGGAGAAGAAGCCATAAAGGCTGTTGAGTCATTACAGGCCCAAGGGTATAATCGTGAAGATATTTCAGTGGTAGCTAAAGATAAAGAAGAATTAAATGCAGTGAATGAAGAAACGGGTACAAAAGTTGAAGAGGGGCTCGCAGCTGGTGCGGCGACTGGAGGCATTTTGGGCGGTGCTGCCGGGTTATTGGCAGGTGTGGGTGCGTTGGCGATTCCGGGAATCGGGCCGGTACTGGCTGCTGGACCGCTTGCTGCAACATTAGCCGGAGCGGCTGTAGGCGCTGGAACAGGAGGATTGGCCGGTACATTAATCGGAATGGGCATACCTGAAGACGAAGCGAATCGTTATGAAGCAGATGTAAAGAGCGGCAAATTGCTTGTGTTAGTCGATTCTGATGCTAGAAAATCCAGTTCTTCTTACTCGGGAATAACCGAAACCGATGAAACGCTGACGAATGGCAGAAGAACTCTATAAGTCGTAATTTTAAAAAGGACGGATCCCTTAGGGGACCGTCCTTTCAGTTTGTAGACAAAAGGGGTTCGGAATTAAAAAATTCCGACCCCTTTTTGAAATTCCTTTGAATTTTCGCCTAAAGTTAAGAGATTGGGGCTCAACGAGCCTACTATGTTAGGCCATTTTTGGACCTCGCCATGCCCAATTGGCCATCTTCTTTAAATKAATGGCAGCGAAAGTAAGCATCGCCTGCATCGACAATTTTTTAAGTCCCCTTAAAGGAGTCCAACGCATACCATGCTTTTCTTTTGCATCTGCGAATACACGCTCAATCGTTTCTTCACGTTTTGCATATATAGGTTTTTCATCTTGATGACGACGCAGATGATCTGCTTCTTCCACATGTGTTTGCCAGATATGCCGCGTCGCCACTTTTTGACAGTCCTTGCTTTCTGTACAACGAGATAAAAATGAGCATGTTGTACAAATTTGTTTTGGCGATTTGTACTCGCGATAGCCCTCTTTATTTGTTGTTGAGTACTTTAAAGTTTCGCCTGAAGGGCAAAGGTAACAATCAAAATGTTCATCGTATACATAGTTCTGTTTGCGGAAAAATCCTTCTTTGGTGCGAGGACGTGTATAAGGTAAAGCGGGTATGATTTCTTTGTTAAATAGGTAGCTTGTAATCGCTGGTGTTTTATAAGCTGCATCTGCGGCAACGGCTTCCGGTTTTCCAACTTTCTCAATCACTTGTTCAACTAGTGGCTCTAAGATCTGACTGTCATGTGTATTTCCAGGTGTTACAATCGTTCCCAATACAAAATCGTTGCGGTCTGCGGCCGCGTGGAATGAATAGGCAAACTGTTTTGTTCGTTCATCTTTCACATAGTAGCCACTCTCAGAATCCGTTRTACTTTCTTTAATCTCTTTGGTCTCTTCAAATTTATCTGGTGGAAAAGGCTTTTTTCCATGGTTTTCACGATCTTGATTGACTTCTTCTTGAAGACGTCCTTGATACGCTCGTGTTTCTTTACGAACGATTTTCTTTTCGAATTTCCGTTTATTCGCACTGGCTTTCACATGTGTGGAATCCACGAAAACGTGTTCAGCACTTATTAACTTTTTATTAGCAGCTGTCATTAAMATGCGATAGAAAATCTGTTCAAACAGGTCTGTATCTTTAAAGCGTCGCTCATAATTTTTCCCGAACGTGGAGTAGGAGGTGCTTTATCATGAAAACCACAGCCTAAGAACAACGGAAAGCCATATTTGTTTCCGCTTCTTCAATCGTTTTACGCATGGAACGAATACCAAAGGTATATTGAATGATTGTCATTTTAACTAAAATAACTGGATCAATACTTGGGCGTCCTACCTCTAAATACATATCTTTCATCAAGTCATAAATGAAAGTGAAGTCAATGGMAGCCTCCATTTTACGAACCAAATGGTTCGGTGGCACCAGTTGATCTAAAGTGT
>NZ_JBFUIQ010000012.1:0-76568 GCF_056401795.1 Peribacillus sp. P4_D6 | reverse complement strand
ATAGGTCAGAGGTGGAAGCATGGTGACATGTGGAGCTGACTGATACTAATAGATCGAGGACTTAACCAACGCTTTTTAAAAAATGAAATACCTTCTTATTATCTAGTTTTGAAGGAACAACGTTCCTTTTATGTTTGGTGGCGATAGCGAAGAGGTCACACCCGTTCCCATTCCGAACACGGCAGTTAAGCTCTTCAGCGCCGATGGTAGTTGGGGGTTTCCCCCTGTGAGAGTAGGACGCCGCCAAGCTGTTCATTTAAATCTTTAATGGGTTTTAGGAAACATTATATTATTCCGCAGTAGCTCAGTGGTAGAGCATTCGGCTGTTAACCGAACGGTCGTAGGTTCGAGTCCTACCTGCGGAGCCATATGCTTCCATAGCTCAGTAGGTAGAGCACTTCCATGGTAAGGAAGAGGTCAGCGGTTCGAATCCGCTTGGGAGCTTCCCAATCTATCTATGAACAAAAAAACAGTTCGGCCCGTTGGTCAAGCGGTTAAGACACCGCCCTTTCACGGCGGTAACACGGGTTCGAATCCCGTACGGGTCACCATTTTAAATCATTAATCCGGAGGATTAGCTCAGCTGGGAGAGCATCTGCCTTACAAGCAGAGGGTCGGCGGTTCGATCCCGTCATCCTCCACCATTTTATTCTTTACTTGCCGGTGTAGCTCAACTGGTAGAGCAACTGACTTGTAATCAGTAGGTTGGGGGTTCAAGTCCTCTTGCCGGCACCATTTACAACCATATATTGCGGAGGGGTAGCGAAGTGGCTAAACGCGGCGGACTGTAAATCCGCTCCTTCGGGTTCGGCAGTTCGAATCTGCCCCCCTCCACCATTTTAATAAAATCCTGTGGATCAGTTATATATTCTCTGTATTGGGGAAATATATGATTACCACCTTTTTATTTTGTTGTATATTAATCATTGCATATCATATATTGGGCTATAGCCAAGCGGTAAGGCAACGGATTTTGATTCCGTCATGCGAAGGTTCGATCCCTTCTAGCCCAGCCATTTGCGGAAGTAGTTCAGTGGTAGAATACAACCTTGCCAAGGTTGGGGTCGCGGGTTCGAATCCCGTCTTCCGCTTAATATATTTTAAATTCCTTAGGGGCCTTAGCTCAGCTGGGAGAGCGCCTGCCTTGCACGCAGGAGGTCAGCGGTTCGATCCCGCTAGGCTCCACCATCAACTACATACACCAAAACTTACGTCTTAAGCCAAAAATGGTTTAAGGCTTTTTTTTGTTTAAGGCATAGTTGGGTAAACTAATCCCCAGAAAGATATTTTTTCAAAAAAAACATATGTTATCGGAAAACGTGCATCTTTATACATGGAAATGTCGAGTTGAACCAATTGGCATATACGATATAAAATGGTGGAAAGGGGGAATTGTATGTCTATTCAGAAAATTTCCGTCATCGGATTGCCCATGGACCTTGGTCAAGCAAGGCGAGGGGTGGATATGGGACCTAGTGCCATCCGCTGCGCAGAGATTGTCGAGCGTCTTGAAAAGTTGAATATAGAAGTAGAGGATTTAGGGGATATAATTGTAGGGCGTCCTGAAAATGCAGATGAGCCCGGGACAAATTTAAAAAACTTACAGCTTGTAGCAAAAGGTAACACCCAGTTAGCTACAAGAGTTGATGAAATAATAGAAGAAGGTTCCTTTCCGCTTGTATTGGGAGGAGACCATTCAATAGCGATAGGCACACTGGCAGGAGTCGCAAAGCACTATGAGAATCTAGGTGTGATTTGGTACGATGCACATGGCGATTTAAATACGGAAGATACTTCACCATCAGGAAATATACACGGGATGCCCTTGGCTGTCAGTATTGGGATTGGCCATCCGGACCTGATCAATATACATGGTTTTGCTCCAAAAGTGAAACCGGAAAACATCGTAATCATTGGAGCGAGGTCATTGGATGAAGGGGAAAAGGAACTTATCCGTGAGAAAGGGATTAAAGTATTCACGATGCATGAAATCGATCGGTTGGGAATGACACGGGTCATGGAAGAATGCATTGATTATTTAAGGGAAAGAACGGATGGCGTCCACCTTTCACTGGATTTGGATGGAGTGGACCCAGCAGATGCACCCGGAGTCGGGACCCCGGTGATTGGTGGTATAAGTTATCGGGAAAGTCATTTGGCCATGGAAATGCTTGCGGAATCCAACTTGATTACATCCGCTGAATTCGTTGAAGTGAATCCCATTTTAGATGAGCGAAATAAAACGGCAATCGTTGCCGTGGCCTTAATGGGTTCGCTATTTGGAGAAAAATTATTATAACTAATAATTAAAAGAAACAGTAACCGGCTTGTAATGGGTTACTGTTTTTTATATGCTAGAAGACGTAGGTTTATTTACCAGGGTGTATGTAACAGAAACATATCTATAGATAAATGGTTGCAATTTTCTATCCATATTCACTTGAGAGCACGTCTGTCCATGAGATCTTCATTTTTAGTTAAATGGATGTATTGAATGATTAAAGAATCCAGTTTGCTGCTAACTTCAATAACTTCATTATCCACCATGGAAGAACGGGAAGCCAAAAACATCATTTTCTGTCTGCATTGTTCAATATGGTCTAAAATTTGTTCAGTACTCATATAGAGAATCACTCCTTTGGATTTTACAATTTCTTACTATATAGCCCTGTTTTTTTTTTCTTAAACATAAAATGTAAAACTTTGTTAAAATTAATGTATTAAATTTTTGAAACCTTTCAGCTTACGATTCGTAGTAATCGTATAGCCGCATGAGCGGGGGTAATACCGGAAAATGGATGCACTCATTAAAGAGAGAATTAATCAAGTATTAAAAGGAGACCATAATGCCTTTGGGGAAATTGTCGAAATTTACAAGGACAAAGTTTTCCAAATATGTTTCAGGATGCTCGGAAACAGGCAAGAAGCAGAAGATTTGGCTCAAGAGGCCTTTGTAAGGGCCTACGTGAACATTCGAAGTTTCAATATAACAATGAAATTTTCTACATGGTTATATCGGATTGCGACCAATCTTTGTATTGACCGGCTTCGCAAGAAAAAACCGGACTACTATCTGGATGCAGAGGTGGCAGGAACAGAGGGATTGAATATGTATTCCCAAATTGCATCGGATATGGCGAAACCCGAGGAAGAGGTTGAATCATTAGAACTGCAGGAAACCATTCAAGTGGAAATAATGAAATTGCCCGAGAAATACCGATCGGTAATCGTATTGAAGTATATTGAAGAGTTATCTCTAAAGGAAATCAGTGAGATACTCGATTTGCCGGTCGGTACGGTTAAGACGAGGATACATCGCGGTCGCGAAGCCTTGCGTAAACAACTACGCCATTTATAAAAAGAAGGTGAGAAAAATGAACTGCCATGAGGAAATCATTGAATATATGCATGATTATTTAGATGAGGACATCAAACCGGAGCATAAAGAAGTTTTACGGGAGCACTTGCATGACTGTGCTGAATGCCGGGATTACTTTCATGAAATGAAAAAGGCGGTCGCTCTTGTACAAAGCACTTCCCATATAAAGGCCCCGGATGATTTTACAGCGAAGGTTATGGCTCAATTGCCAAAGGAAACGAAAACAACAGGTGCCAAACGTTGGTTCAAAAGCCATCCTTTCATGACAGCGGCAGCGATGTTCATCATATTGATGACAGGATCTGTTTTTTCCACTTATAATCAGGACGAACATTTTTCAGTTTCAAAGCAGCCTAACTTAGTGGTCGAAGGTGAAACGGTTATTGTACCTGAGGGTGAGACAATCAAGGGAAATGTGGTAGTTCAAAATGGTAATATTCAAATAGATGGTGAAGTAGAGGGAGATGTGACAGTCATAAATGGGCATAAGTATATGTCTAAAGCAGGTAATGTGACCGGAAGCATCCATGTTATTGACCAAGCTTTTGAGTGGATGTGGTATAAAGTGAAGGACACTGCAACCTCGTTGGTTCCTGCCAAAGAGGAGAAAAAGGAATAAGGAATAGAAGCTGGGCAGGGGCATCGTTTTTGATTTGCGATGACTTCGCCCAGCTTTATTTTTTAAAGGAAGGGGAACCATTTTTAATGGTTCTTTTTTCCTGTGTAAATTTCTCACACTAGTTTTTAGATGAATCATTTAAAAAATGGTATACTATTAAGGTTATTGTAAATAAAGATTGTTATTGGTATTTGGAGTAATACTGACTGGAGGAAACAACATGTCTTTAACCAATTTGACTGTTTGGGACTATGTAGTAAATTTCATTGATATTCTCCTTGTATGGTTTGTGATATATAAATTGTTAACTATTATTCGAGGCACGAAGGCTATTCAGCTGCTAAAAGGAATTTTTGTAATTGTCATTGTAAAAAGCTTAAGCAACCTGTTTGGTTTCAATACACTCGGATGGTTAATGGCACAAGTCATGAATTGGGGAGTATTGGCAATTCTCGTCATTTTTCAACCTGAACTGAGAAGGGCACTTGAACAATTAGGACGCGGGAAGCTCTTTGCAAGGGGCACCGTTCCAGAAGAGAATCAGCAAGAGCGTTTAGTCGAGGAAATCCTAAAGGCGTCCACCTATATGGCAAAAAGGCGGATTGGTGCCTTGATTACGATAGAAAAAGGTACGGAGCTGGGAGATTATGTTGAAACGGGGATACCCCTGAAATCCTATATTTCTTCAGAACTGCTCATTAATATCTTCATCCCTAATACGCCGCTCCATGATGGTGCAGTTATTTTACAAAATAACCAGGTGGCAGCTGCCGCTTGCTATTTGCCATTATCAGAGAGTCCATTCATATCAAAGGAACTTGGCACACGGCATAGGGCAGCCATAGGCATGAGTGAAGTTACGGATAGTCTGACGATTGTCGTATCAGAAGAAACGGGAGGAATATCCGTCACTAAAAACGGGGAACTTTACCGGGATTTGAATCAAGAATCATTTAGGGCCATGCTTACAAGTGAACTGGTAGTGGAAAATATCAAATCAACTTCCTCAAGCATCTTTAACTGGAGGGGGAAAAAGAATGGATAAATTCACCAATAGCGCTTGGTTTATGAGAATCGTAGCTTTTGCCTTGGCAGCACTTTTGTTCATTTCCATTAACTTTGAGATGGAGTCGGATAAAAAATCCCTTGGTTTATCGACTGCCCCTGAAATCAGTACGGAGACCATCGAAAATGTACCGGTTGAAGTGTACTATGACCGTGAGAATCTAGTGGTGAGCGGGGTGCCTGAAACAGTTGATGTTACTCTAAAGGGAGCAAAAAGCCTATTGATTAATGCGAAAAACCAAAGGGATTTTAAAGTGTATGTTGACCTTTCTGATCCTGCAATCTCAATGGGGGACAGAACTGTCACATTTAAAATAAGTGATTTGAATGAAAAGTTAGTGGCGACGATCGATCCGGAATATGCGGAAGTCAACGTTCAGGAACGGGTGACGAAGGAATTCTCCGTTGAGGCCGAGTATAACAGCTCTTTACTTGAAGAGGGGTATACAGCCGGTCAGCCAACAGTCAGCCCGAAAACTGTTAAAATAACGGGTGCTAAAGATGCAATTGAACAAATTTCCTATGTAAAGGCAAACCTTGAAATAAGTAAGGGACTTAACGAAACGGTGAACAGCAAGGCAACCGTTAAAGCCTTGGACAGGGATTTGAATAAGCTGGATGTGACGATCGAGCCATCTTCTGTTGCCGTTTCCTTAAAAGTGAGCATTCCTTCCAAGACGGTGTCGATAGCACCGAAGCAAACCGGCAAGGCAAAGGATGGAATCAGGATCACGAGTATAAGTGTCGATCCAAAAGAGGTCACCTTATTTGGTTCGGAAACGAGCCTGGAGAAAATAGATGAAATAAATCTTCCTGTAAATATCTCGAAAATTGATGGTGATACAGAACTGGAACTCGATCTTAATAAACCGGATAGTGTACAAAAAATGTCCTTGGGTAAGGCGCAGGTCAAGATTCGTACAGAAAAAGTTGATGTAGATGAAGAGAATGCAGAGCCAGTCGTGGAAGAGGAAGAACCAGAAACCGAACAAAAACAAGAAGAACAAGTAGTCGAAGAAAAACCAGAACCAGAAGAAGAAGATGAACCGGTTGCCATTGAGTCCAAAACTTTCAATAATATACAAATAGTTCCTGTGGGCATACGGGATGACCAAGATGCCGAATTGGAATCCGATGTAACAAGCATCACTTTGCTTGGTGAGGCGGATGATTTGAAGAAAATAACTAAAGACGACATTAATCTTACAGTAGATGTGAGTAATTTAGATGAAGGTACGCATGATGTGGATCTGGCGGTAACAGTGCCTGAGGGAGTGGAATGGGAACTGGATTCTAAAACGGTTTCGGTCACCATCACACAAAAAGACGAAGAGACATGACCTTCCTTTAACATCATCATTAAATTCAGTAACGATTCGAAGAGGAGCGATAAAGATGGGTAAATATTTTGGAACAGACGGAGTAAGGGGTATAGCGAATAGCGAGTTAACACCGGAGTTGGCATTTAAACTAGGCCGTTTTGGTGGCTACGTTCTTACTAGAAATACAGAAAAACCCAAAGTGCTTATAGGGCGCGATACTCGTATTTCAGGTGAAATGCTGGAAGGTGCGCTTGTTGCAGGTCTTTTATCCATTGGGGCTGAAGTGATGCGCCTGGGTGTCATTTCGACACCGGGAGTAGCCTATTTAACAAAGGCCTTAAGTGCTGAAGCAGGTGTCATGATCTCCGCTTCGCATAATCCGGTAGCGGATAATGGCATTAAATTCTTTGGACCGGATGGATTTAAGTTATCCGATGATCAAGAAGCGGAAATTGAAGCACTATTAGATAAGGAAAAGGATGAGCTTCCACGCCCGGTTGGCGGAGATTTAGGCCATTTGAACGATTATTTCGAAGGAGGGCAAAAGTATCTCCAGTATTTGAAACAATCAGTGGATGAAGATTTTACAGGCATTCATGTTGCTCTTGATTGTGCACATGGGGCTACATCTGCCTTGGCCATGCATTTGTTTGCAGATCTTGATGCAGACATCTCTACAATGGGGGCATCGCCCAATGGCTTGAACATTAATGATAAGGTAGGTTCCACCCACCCTGAGGCACTTGCTGAATTCTTAAAAGAAAAAGGTGCGGATGTTGGGCTTGCATTTGATGGCGACGGAGACCGCGTCATTGCAATAGATGAAAAAGGAAATATAGTGGACGGCGACCAAATCATGTATATCTGTGCGAAATACTTGAAAGATAATAACCGTTTGAAACAGGGAACAGTGGTTTCTACGATCATGAGCAACCTTGGTTTTTATAAAGGTCTTGAAGAGCATGGTATACAAAGCGCCCAGACGGCAGTGGGGGATCGCTATGTGGTCGAGGAGATGCGTAAAGGCGGCTATAACCTTGGCGGAGAGCAATCCGGACATATCATCTTCCTGGACTATAACACGACAGGAGATGGCTTATTGACGGGCTTGCAGCTTGTGAACATCATGAGCGACACCCAAAAAACCTTATCCGAGCTCGCTGGCGAGATGAAGAAATATCCACAAACGCTGGTCAATGTCAGAGTTACCGATAAGCACGCAGTAACAGATAATGAAAAGGTACAGGAAGTCATCAAGGCAGTCGAAGGGGAAATGAACGGAAACGGCCGTATTTTGGTGAGACCATCCGGTACTGAACCTCTAGTCCGTGTTATGGCTGAAGCACCGACAGCTGAGGAATGCACTAATTATGTAGAGCGCATCGTCGCAGTTGTAAGAGCGGAAATGGGAATGAACGAATAACTAATCCTATGCATAAAAGGAACGAAATTTCCTTTTATGCATATTTTTATAAAGAAGTCTTTTTTGTTGGTAAAGGTAATTAAGAATTGACCTATGTCCCTTGTTTAAGGTATGATTATCCTGATTTACAACTCATTTTCTAAAAATGGTTGTTTTAAAAAGGAGGGTAGGCAAGGAGAGAATGGATTCACAAAAGCGCCTGAACTAAGTCTGGACGAGAAATGACTTAGTTGACGAGGAGGAGGTTTATCGAATGATCGGCGGATACCTCCCGGCTGAAGTGCACAGCCGCAATAATTCCAATCTTAAAACAGTAGGGCAACTTACTGCACAAAGGGTCGGAAATGCACAATGGGAAAAAGTGCTTTAGGGCATTTCCTTTATAAAAATATATATCAGAGATGAGGGGGCAGGGATGCCCCCGTGCATTCCTGTTCCCTCGAATCGGTTGGAGGAACAGAAATTATGTGTGGAATTGTTGGATATATTGGACTTAACGATGCAAAGGAAATTTTATTAAAAGGTCTTGAAAAACTTGAATACCGCGGTTATGACTCTTCAGGGATTGCTGTGAGAAATGAAGCAGGAGTGACAATCTTTAAGGAAAAGGGAAGAATAGCGGACTTACGAGCAGCCGTGGATGAAAATACTATGGCGCATACCGGAATAGGACATACGCGCTGGGCTACACATGGTGTGCCAAGCCGTGAAAATGCCCATCCTCACCAAAGTAATTCAGGTCGATTGACTTTAGTTCATAATGGTGTCATTGAAAACTATGCGATTCTAAAACGTGAATATTTGAAGGATGTTGCCTTTAAAAGTGAAACGGATACGGAAGTCATCGTTCAACTCATAGAGAAGTTCGTGAACGAGGGTATGGAAGTGGAAGAGGCGTTCCGTCAAACACTCACTCTATTAGAGGGTTCATATGCCATTGCCCTATTGGATGCTGAAAATGATGAAACCATCTTAGTCGCCAAAAATAAAAGCCCGCTGCTTATCGGTGTCGGAAAAGACTTTAACGTTGTCGCTTCGGATGCAATGGCGATGCTGCAAGTCACAGATCAATTCCTTGAACTGATGGATAAGGAAATGGTTATCGTGACAAATGAAAAGGTAACGATCAAGAACCTTTCCAACGAAGAAGTCATGCGTGCTCCTTACACGGCTGAACTGGATGCAAGTGATATTGAAAAAGGTACGTATCCTCACTATATGCTCAAGGAAGTCGACGAGCAGCCAGCCGTAATACGTAAAATCATTCAAGCATACCAAAATGAAGAAGGTAAACTTGCAATCGACTATAACATTACTGAAGCCGTAAGTGAGGCTGACCGTATTTATATCATCGCTTGCGGAACCAGCTATCATGCAGGGTTGATTGGTAAGCAATTCATCGAAAAAATGACTGAAATTCCGGTTGAGGTCCATGTGGCATCGGAATTCACTTACAATATGCCGTTATTATCGAAAAAACCGCTATTCATCTTCATTTCACAAAGTGGTGAAACTGCAGATAGCCGTGCCGTGTTAGTATCCATCAAAGCGCTTGGTCATAAAGCCCTGACCATCACGAACGTACCTGGCTCTACATTGTCACGTGAAGCGGATTATACGCTCTTGCTGCATGCTGGTCCTGAAATTGCCGTAGCCTCTACAAAGGCCTACACAGCCCAAGTGGCAGTCTTATCCATCTTGGCGAATGTAACTGGCCAATTCCGTAACATGGAGTACGGTTTCGACCTTGTAAAAGAGCTTGGAATCGTTGCGACGGCTATGGAAGCACTATGTGATTCGAAAGAAGAGATGGAAGACATCGCCCGTGAATATTTGTCCGTTACGAGAAACTGCTTCTTCATCGGCCGTTCCCTTGACTACTATGTTGTACTTGAAGGGGCACTTAAGCTGAAGGAGATCTCTTACATCCAGGCGGAAGGCTTTGCTGGCGGAGAGCTTAAACATGGAACGATTGCCTTGATTGAAGAAGGTACACCTGTCATAGCCCTTGCTACTCAAGCAGGCGTCAACTTAAGCATCCGTGGTAATGTGAAGGAAGTGGTTGCCCGTGGCGCCAACCCTTGCATCATTTCCATGAAGGGTCTGGAAGAAGAGGATGACCGTTTCGTCATCCCGGAAGTGAATGAACTATTAACACCCCTTATCTCTGTTATCCCGCTGCAGCTCATTGCCTACTACGCAGCCTTGCACCGCGAATGTGACGTGGATAAACCGCGTAATCTCGCGAAAAGTGTAACGGTTGAGTAAGTTGGAATGAATGCAATGTAGATTATAAAAAGTTGCGAAGCTTTACCCCTTTGGCTATGATTAGCCAAAGGGGTATTTTTTATGTTTAAAACAACGAGAACCTCTCAAGTTGACAAGTTGATTAGAAGACCGAGGTAATATGAATCGGTGTGCAGTGTAATATAATCTATCAAATCCATCAGTAGGTAGTCATGGCATCCATTAGAGCAATGTTAATGATCTTCCTATGATGCATTGTTGAAAGAAACCCATATTGGCATTAAATTTAGGTGATGTTGAAAATGAAGTTTTCATAAAATTTTTTTATTTAGGAGAGAATAGCATGGAAGTCTTTGCAGAATTTTTAGCGAATATTGATAACCCGCAACATAGGGAACGAACGGAAGAAGTCCTGGCTTGGGTAACTAAGAAATTTCCAAATCTAATGCCGAAGATTGCGTGGAATCAGCCTATGTTTACCGATCATGACACATATATTATTGGCTTTAGCGTAGCCAAACATCATTTGGCTGTTGCTCCTGAAAAGGCAGGGATCGATCACTTCTCTGATGAAATCGTGCAGGCTGGCTATGATCACACCAAGCAGTTGGTACGTATCAAGTGGGACAGTCCGGTTGATTACTCATTACTTGAGAAAATGATTGAGTATAATATTTTTGATAAAGCAGACTGTTCAACTTTTTGGCGGAAATAAGTAAAAATCGGAGGGTGGGCTGAATCTCTATTAAAGTGTCCATTATTCGGGGTTCTGTTCAATGTGATTCTGAGGATATAAGCTCTCCAGATATGCCGCCTGATCTAGCTCCATAGGCAAAAAGGCAGATTCTCCATCCTTAATGACCTTACCTTTACGGTTGCGACTCCATAAATAGTTTAAGTTCAAAAAAAGCACAGGGAGTTCCAAATTTGGAACTACTTGTGCTTTTGTTTTTTGATAAAATCGAGAGAACAAATATTACAACCAAACTACTTAAGATATTAAATCAAAAATTCATAAGGGGTATCCAAGGAAAAAATATTAGGTGGGGTGAAGAAATGAAGAAGTTATTATACCTTTTTATATTAATAATTCCTGTATTTTGGTTTGGATTTAATCCAATATCAACTTTTGCAAGTTCTCCAACTGAATTAAAAGAGGAAAGCCAATCAGGTGAGTTTCTGACAGAATATACAACTCTATCAGGCTCTGATGTACTTTTAGGTCAAGAAATACCTATACTTGTAGATGAAAAAACAGGAGAAATCACGAATAATAGAATTGGTATATCTCCAGTGTGTGCTACTTGTAATCGGTATACTTGGAAAACAGCCACAGATAAACGACAATCAAGTGTCTTTCACAAAAAAGTGACTGATACTACAAACTGGAGTCTTAACCTTACCTTCAAGGTAGAGATAGCTGGTAAATTAGTTATTTCTGGTGGCGGAGAAAAGGTATATTCGGCAACGAAAAAATGGAACCAATACAAAGAAACATGGAAATTGACTGGCACTCTAAAAACATATAGTCCAACTGGTAATTTGATAAAAACAGAGCAAAGAAATGCCACTTACATTAAATATAAAAAAGTGGCAATAAAATAAGTTGAAAAAAGTGCAAATACAAACTCTTATTCTAAAAAATGACTTCTTTGAAATTATTGTATAGCAAAGGGGTAAGAATGGATACTGATATTAAGCAAACACATCGCTTTATATTATATATAACAATACTAATTATGATTATTTTTCCTTTTGCCCAACTTACATTACAAGAACTTTTTTTGCAAATAAACAAACAATTATTTTTCTTTATAAGTAAACTGGTTATTATCTATATTCTTTTTCTTTTCTTAAAAAAGAAAAAAATAACCTTATCGAGCATTAGGCTTAATAAGGTACATATAAAATATATTCTTTTTGGTATGTTAATGGGTAGTATAGCTCACATGCTGACTGTGTTTTTTGGTAGGACCCAACATTATTTACTAACGGGCGAATGGCTTACTGCTGAAAAAATTGTTTGTACACTTATGGAAAGTAGTAAAAACATAAGTTTTTACAGCATTATGATGATTGGCTTTTCAGTGGCGATTAGTGAAGAAATTCTTTTTAGGGGTATATTATTAAAACAATATCAGAGAATGAACATAAAATCGGCCATAATTTTAAGTGCTTTTATTTTTAGCATTTATCATATGACGGTAGGAAATTTTATTTTTGCATTTGTAATGGGTATTTCTCTTGCACTATTAACCATCTATACTGGGAGTATCGTTCCGGCTATCTTTTTTCACGTTTTGGTGAATGAAATAATGAGGGCCATCATGCATTTCCCAGAAAAGGTTACAGAAACTTATTTTCAGATAATGGTGTCGCCAATTACTACTATAACAGGTTTAATATTCTTTCTATCTATATTAACTTTTTTATTTATAAAGGTAAGAAAAAATAATCAATTTCAAAGTGAAAAAGTTATATTCTTTGATGGATATATTATTTTGTTGTTTTTGATGTATGTTCTTTTCCTAACAATAAAATAAAGTTTAATCAAAGATAATACAGGTATTATAACGATTTCATTTATGAGGAGTGTCCATATTTATTGCCACCAACAATTTTTCCGGCTTGTTAAACGTTGGGTATCAAATTCATTTTTTGTACCCAACGTTTATAATATAAGTAATACTAGCATCATTAAATTATCCAATTCCTATTTCAATCTTTTAAGAAGTTTCCGCAAAATATCAAACAATCGCCTGCTTTTAGTAGAAGTGTCGATATTACAATATAATCATCAACGAACGGGCAGTGTTTTTAAAAATAGCAGCAGCATGAATGATTTAAAAAGGTTTTTAACAATCACAAAACCCTCACGAAATAGGTAGCAGAATGGTGAAGGTCGTTCCCTTTTCGAGTCCGCTTTTCACGGATATGTTCCCTTCATGCATCTCTATAATCTTTTTCACGATGGATAGTCCTAAACCGCTGCCGCTTTTTGAGCGTTCCCTTGCAAGGTCGGCTTTATAGAATCGCTCGAATATATGGAACTGGTCGGTTTCGGAAATGCCGATTCCATTGTCGGATATCGTTATGGATGCCTGGCTATCAATCTGTTGTAATCGAATCGTGATCTTTCCGCGATGGCGGGTGAATTTGATGCTATTGTGTATTAAATTTGTCCATACTTGGCTCATCAAATCCTGGTCTGCCACTATTGGAATCTTTTCCAAGGCTATGTCCAATTCGAGTTCTTTTTCCAACCAAGCGGGTTCACAAGCCAAAATAATGGTCCGTATTTGCTGATCCAGCCGGAAATCTGTCCTTTCAAAAGGATGATGCTCGGATTCAAGGGATGTAAGCTTTAGAAGGTTATCACTTAATTTGGATAATCTCCTGCTCTCTGTCTCTATTATATGAAGATAATGATTTCGTTCTTCGATTGTCAGCTTATTAAATTGAAGTGCTTGGGCAAATCCTACAATGGAGGTAAGGGGCGACTGTATTTCATGTGAGACGTTAGAGATGAACTCCTGCCGCATTTCTTCCATTTGCTTCAATTGTTTGGCCATGTGATTGAAATGGTTAATGATATCGGTCATTTCGTTTCTCTTGTCCATATTAAAATCCAGTTGTACATTATAATCGCCATTTGCTATTTTCCTTAAGGCATCTATGATTTCGAGGTATATATTTACCCGTTTATTATGATGGATAGCATGGATAAGGCGACCAATTAATATCATGATTGCGATGCTTGTCACGATTGTAGCCAGATACCGAACATAATTGGTTAACCTTAAGGGCAAAAGCTCAATGATATAGTACCCGGCGGAAAAGGAAATTGAAATAAACGTTACAAAAAACAGCATGCCAAGCATTTGTTTGAAAAATCGATTGCCTCTCATCTCGTTATTTCCAAACGGTAGCCCAATCCCCAAATCGTTTTAATCCGGAAGGGGAATTCCGATTCAGGAAACCGTTCCCTCACTCTTTTTATATGAACATCGACAGTTCGTTCATCACCTTCATAATCATAGCCCCAAATGTATTCGATAAGATCTTCCCTGGAAAAAGTTTTTCCGGGATAGCTTGCTAATTTAAACAGCAATTCGAATTCTTTTAATGGAATCGTATATTCCTGTTCTTTGAATGACATTTCATGCGTGTTACGATTCATCTTTAATTCGCCGATATTTAATGTTTGTGAAATAGTGATTTTATACCGTTTTAATAATGCCTTTATTCTAAGAACCAATTCGATCGGTTCAAATGGCTTTACAAGATAATCATCTGCCCCAAGCCCGAATCCTTTTACTTTTTGTGTTGTTTCCCCTTTTGCAGTCAGCATTAAAATGGGGATATCACTAAATTCCCGTAACTCTTTGCATAATTGCCATCCATCCATGTTAGGCATCATAATATCGATGACTGCCAAATCGATTTTCACTTTTTCCATTACTTTCAATGCTTGCATTCCATCTGACGCTTCATATAGATCAAAGCCTTCTTTTCTTAACAACAGGTTTATAAGTTCGCGAATATGTGCATCATCATCGACTATCAATATTTTTGTCATCCTTCTTCTTTCCTTTCGGCGAATTAGGCCAGTTCAAGCTTGTGCAACTGCTGTTCAGCAAATTCGCGATATAATGAGTGCGTATTATATAGCTCTTTATGTGTTCCGCTGCCTGTTATTTTCCCTTTTTCAAGGAAGATGATTTGATCCGAACCGATAACGGTCGATAGGCGGTGGGCGATGACTATTGTTGTTCTTCCTTTCATTAAGTGATTTAATGCCTGTTGAACCACTTTTTCTGATTTGCTGTCCAGGCTGGAGGTAGCCTCATCCAGCATTAATATTTTCGGGTTTCTTAAAAATGCACGGGCGATTGCAATTCTTTGTCTTTGACCGCCTGATAATTTCATGCCCCTTTCACCGACCTCTGTATCATATCCGTTCGGAAGCTCAGAAATGAATTGATCTGCATACGCCATTTTAGCCACTTGATTTAATTCATCATCTGTTATATCCCGATTGATGCCATAACAAATATTATCTCGAATTGTACCGGATACAATCGGGCTTTCTTGTGAAACATATCCAATCTGGCTTCTCCATGAAAGCAGTGTGAAATCATTTATGGATGTCCCGCCTATTGATATGGATCCTTCCTGTGGTTTGTAGAAACGCTCGAATAATGAAAAAAGGGTCGTTTTTCCGCTGCCGCTTGGGCCGACTATTGCAGTGACCTTACCGGCCTCAACGTTAAAGCTTATATCTTTAAGTACCTGTTCTCCATTATTGTAACTATAGTTCAGGTGATCCACGCTGATAGATTGACTCATATTTTGAACGGGCTGCTTCGCATCTTCTTCCTCCACAGAATCCAGAATGGAAATGATGCGCTCTGTTGCACCCGTTGCTTTTTGGAATTGTGTAAAGAAACTGGCCAATTGAGCCATTGGCATGATTATTTGGAAAAGATACATGATGAATGCAACTAGAGCTCCAGCAGTCAGCGCTCCTGAAGAAACACGCATTCCCCCATAACCCAAAATCAGGACGAGTAATGCCATCATGACAAAACTCATTAGCGGCGCAATCAACGCTTGGATTTTTGCCTCTTTCAATCCGAATTGAAATAATTTCTGGATTCCTTTTTGGCCATTTTGATATTCCAAAGCTTCTGCATTTGATGCTTTAACAAGACGTATTTCCGTTAGAACCTGCTGAAGGACTGCAGTGAAGCTTGCTGTCTCGTCCTGCATCCCTTTTGATATTTTGTGCATTTTTTTCCCTAGCGGCATTAATATCAAAACAGAGAGCGGAATTGCAGTGAACATCAATAATGTCATTTTCCAATCCAGTACGAATAACACGATCATGGAACCTACGATGGAAATGATTCCTGTAACGAAATTAGAAAGATGTTCAGAGATTAATCCCTTCACTACAGTTGTATCATTTGTCATTCGGCTGACTGTTTCCCCCGATGGATGATCATCAAAATAACTCACGGGTAATACGAGTAATTTTTTCCATAGTTGATCGCGGATACCTGCCACTACGGATTGACCGATCCGATTTAATAAATAGATGGAAAATCCACTGGCCAATGCTTGAACAATGATGGCAGAAACGAGAAGTGTGATTCTTTCAGCGTTTAGTGAACTGACTGAAAAATCATTGATTAGATTTTTTGTGAATAATGGGACTAATAAAGCTACACCTGTTGTGCCTAGGCTTAATGCTAATGCAATCCCTATCATTAGTTTGGAAGGCTTCGTTTGTTGAACCAATCGAATGAACTGGCGCCATCCTTTTTGTTTTTTTGCTTCTGACATATGTAAATACATCCTTTCTCGATTTTCATTACAGAGAAGTATATAAAGAAGTTATGAATTGAATATGAACGAGTCTTAGTTATTCCACGAAAATTTTGGTGAACCTTTTCTGAATGATAAATTTGCAAAAATATGGCAGACACTTAAAATAGTGTTTGCTTTTTTTCATGAAGATACAAGGAAATTAAATATTCGATGGTTAACGGTAAGGAATATGTGTAAGGATCTCAAGTTTATGACTGATAGGTAAAAAGATATAGTGATATCTTGATTTTAAATAATAAATACCTATATAAGCTAAAAACTTACCGGTTTTAACCGATTAAATATGGAGATACAAAAAACAGTACAAGTTAGGTGGAAAAAATGATTATTTTGAATGAGTCGATTGTGTCGCCAATTCTTCTAAAGGTGTTAGAGGAACAGCAAATCCCAGTATTGGAACAAGGTCAGTGGGGAGACACATTAACATCAGAAAAGCTAAACATTCAAAAGGATACAGAATTTTTCAAGTCCATGGAAAAGGACAAAAGAATTCTTACAAACTCTGAAAATGGCATAACACTCCTAGGGCATTTTCAACCGGATAGCAATGAATACATTTGGTCAAAGTTATTGAAGGATAAGAGCCAGGTGCGAAATTTGACGAAATCTTTATATCCTGATTTCTATTTCCAAGATATCGATTTATCCATGATAAGTGAGCTGGATATAAATCAAATACCGTTTCCGGTAGTTATCAAACCCAATATTGGCTATTCCAGTGTAGGTGTGCACAAAGTCAAAAATCAACAGGATTGGTATATAGCCGTGAACCAGCTTAAAGCCGATTTACTTCATTCGGGTGGATTATATGATTCAGAAGTGGTCGGGTCCCAGACCGTTTTGATAGAAGAGTGGATTCAGGGTGAAGAGTATGCCATTGATGGTTATTACAATCAAGATGGTGAACCGGTCATTTTGAATGTGTTCAAACGATCATTCAAGGATGATTACGATACTTCCGATCGAATTTATTATACTTCGAAGTTGGCCATTGATGAAATCTATCATGATGCATTGAAGTTCATGAAGAATATCCAAACGGTCCTTCCGCTTAGGAATTATCCTGTACACTTTGAAATCCGCAAAAAGGGAAGCCGGGTGATACCCATCGAAATCAATCCCCTGCGTTTTGCTGGGGCGGGTACAACAGATCTAGGTTACCATGCCTATGGAATGAATATGTATGAACATTATTTTTCAGGAACGAAACCCGATTGGAATCGGATATTGGAAGAGATGGACGATCGAATATATAGCTTTTTCTTTGCAGAGGTTCCGCTTGAAATAAATCTGGAAGATGTTGCACGTATTGATCATGATGGACTTCTTCATGAATTCGAACATGTTTTGGAATATAGGCAGCTTCCTTTTCAAAATGACCGGAGCATGGCCATCATCTTTTATAGAAGTGAGGATTTGAATGAAAATCTCCAATTGCTTCATTTGGATTTAATACCATATTTGACTATAAAACACCTGGTTTTCAACTAAGGGGGGCATGGAAATGAGATTTTCAAAGCTGAATCCTAAAAAATCTCTATTGGCAAAACTATTCTTGTTTTACATTATTCCTTTCGTGATTTTCGCAGGGGCCATGGGCCTTTGCTTTTCCTATATTACTAATAAAATGATCAATGAGAATGTCCTTCCGCAATTCGATGATCGCCTTTCTGAAAATGCCCACAGTTTAGCAGCGAGCCTCAATCCCACTTTGATAAACAAGGCTTCCGAACGGGGCGAAGAGATTAAGCGGAAACTGGATGCCTTTGTTGAAGATAAAAAGGGAATTGAATATGTTTATGTTTTGAAGCGGGAGAATGATGCCGACATGATTGTAGCCTTGAGCGGCAGCGATGACTATATGGTGGAATCCCCCTTCACACCGGAACAGGCAAAATCGATAAATGGAAGCGAAGACGTCTTGAGTGAAATATATAAAGATAAGTGGGGAACACATAAGTCGTACTTTACGCCAATCGAAGGAACGGACGCGATTGTCGGAATCGATATGGATGCAAGCTTCATTGAAGAATTGAAAAGCACAATGATATTCTATAATATCTTATTTCTTGCAAGTGCCGTTATATTGGGTGTGCTATGCGCCGTTGTCATCGGGAAAAAGATTTCGGGACCCGTCAATGAACTTGTTGGTTACACGAATGAAATGGCAAAAGGGGACTTAAGTAAATCGATTCCCGTTGGCAGAGAGGATGAGATTGGCGATCTGTCAAATGGATTCGAAGATATGAGATTAAGTTTGTCCCATATTATCCAGAATGTCCGTGAACATGCCCAAACGATGAGTCAAACGACAGTTTCCATTCAGCAATCCTTTGAAGAGATGGTGGAATCCTATGGCCAGATAGTGACGGGGACAACGGAAGAAGCAAAGGCTTCGGAAGAACGTGCCCATCATATTGACCGGATTTCCAATATGATCAGTGACTTAACGGATACGATCCGTTTAATGAACGAGCAAACGAATGAAATGAATGAATTTACGATGCATGCAAATACACTTGCTGAGCAAGGGAGTAAACAAGTGCAAGATGTAACGAGCCAGATGGATAAAATCATGGAAAACGGCCAAGCGAATAAAGCCAATTTGGTGAGCCTGGAAGAGGATGTAGTGAAGATAAATGAAGTGATTGGCTTAATAAGGGTGATTGCTTCCCAAACGAACCTGCTGTCCCTGAATGCATCCATAGAAGCGGCACGGGCGGGTGACGCTGGCAGAGGTTTTGCCGTAGGCGCTCAAGAGGTGCAAAAATTGGCTGTGCAAACCGATGAATCCATCGATATCATTTCAGAATCGATCATGCGGATTAATGAACAAACAGCCAAAGTCATCCAAAATAATGATGAGAGTTTTCAGGATATACTAAATGGTGTTTCCTTAGTGGAAAACAATGGCGAGATTTTCAATAAGATATTCGAATCCGTAGAGAAATTGCTGAAAGGCACAGAACAATTGGCCGCCCATTCGAAAAAAATCAATGAGTCTTCGGATGAAAGCCTGGCATCCATACAGGAAATTGCGGCGATTTCCGAAGAAGGAGTCGCAACAACGGAGCAAATCTCGGCAGCTGCCATTCAACAAAGTACCATAATGGCTGGATTGAAGGAACAAAATGAAGATTTAGCAAAAGAATCGGCGATTTTAGAAGAAATGGTGGAAAAGTTCATTACGGAAAAATAAATATTTGATGTAAACATCTACAAAGACCTTTCTTAATTTTGTTTACGGGAGGTTTTTGGAGACAAAATGGGTTCTATCTGAGTTTTTAAACATAGTTGATTGGTACGGAAGGTACGAGACTCCTGCGGGAAAGCGCGCCGAGGGAGGACCGCCCGGAGAGGAAATCAACGTTCCGTTTTACACTCTATCAAAAAAATGTAGAAAATATCGAGTTTATCTACAGTATGAAACCTCTTTAAATTAGTAAACGAGAGGTTTTTGTTTGGATGAATGTATGTATGTAAGAGTTCATGTGTAATAGATAGAGTCACTTTCATTACTGCTTTTTTTTATAGAATTTAGAGAGTATTAAAAATTGCTGGAAAAAAGTTTCCCCAAACTATTTGCAATCGCTACCATTTAATGTTATGCTTAGTCTTAATTATTTTTGTTCGGTACTAAGGATACTAAAAGTACTACTTTTCGTTTTCGATGATGACTTAGAGCAAGGATAGTAATACATTGTGCTTAGATGCACTAGGAGGCAACAACAATGGAACAAGGTAAAGTAAAATGGTTTAACGCAGAAAAAGGTTTTGGATTCATCGAACGCGAAAACGGAGACGACGTATTCGTACATTTCTCAGCTATCCAAAGCGAAGGWTTCAAATCWTTAGACGAAGGYCAAGAAGTTACTTTTGAAGTAGAACAAGGTCAACGYGGACCYCAAGCTTCTAACGTTCAAAAAGCATAATTTCGATAACAAAAAAAGACGGATCCTTTTTAAAGGGTCCGTCTTTTTTTGTTTTGTGAAAATACATGACAAAAAACCCTGCTAAACGATAAGCAGGGTAAATGGTACAAGTAAAGTAAAACGCTTAAAAAGGTTTGACTAAGTATATCATAGTTTTTCTATAAAATACTAAATTAAATATATTATACGTATCAAGGTAACGATAGGTAATTACTGAAATCATTGATTGAAGGGGCGTAAAGGAATTTGTCCCTTCTTTTTTTTGCCTGAAGATCAGGGAAGAGGGCAGCATGACCTTTTTGTTAGCAAAAGGGGAAACAAAAAAACGATGGCCCACATATAAAAACATATGGGCACTTTCATTAATTTCTTTGGGAAGGGGAAAAGATTCTTATACATTCAAATATGGATTTGAATATTCAGGGAATTATGTTATATTATAATCAAACGAAGATTTGAATGAGAGGTGTGAGAAGATGACGGAACTGAAAGATATATGTGATGTTCACCTGCATGATGAAGTGAAGGTCAATCGCATTCAAGGGGAAATGACCCAGGTGGATATATCCAGCATGTCGAAGCTGTTTAAGGTTATAGGCGATGAAAATAGGGCGAAGATAGCTTATGCGCTCTGTACGGACGAGGAATTGTGTGTGTGCGATCTGGCCAATATCATTGGTGCTTCGATGGCGACGACGTCACATCATCTTCGTACCCTTTATAAACATGCAATCGTAAAATATCGAAAAGAAGGTAAGTTGGCTTTTTATTCTTTGGATGATCACCATATTAAGCAATTGATTCTCATTGCATTAGAACATCAGCAGGAGGTAAGGGTCGATGGCTGAATCCCCAATGAAAACATATCGTATCCAGGGTCTATCCTGCACGAATTGTGCGGCTAAATTCGAGAACAATGTCCGTGAACTAGAGGGTGTGAAGGATGCCAAAATCAACTTTGGCGCCTCGAAGATATCGGTACAGGGCAGCACGACCATTGAACAGATTGAAAAGGCGGGAGCTTTCGATAACCTGAAGATCCGCGGTGAACAGGAACAGGCAACTCAAAAGGAACCATTTTGGAAGCAAAAAGAAAATATTAAAGTGGTGTTTTCGGTTATCTTATTGCTGGTCAGCTGGATATTTGATAAGCGATATGCTGATGGAAGCATCATGCCGGTAATCGGTTATGCGGCTGCAATCATAGTTGGAGGATATTCATTATTTGTCAATGGTTTGAAAAACCTTGTAAGGCTTCGCTTTGATATGCACACCCTTATGACGGTTGCCATCATCGGGGCTGCCGTGCTTGGTGAATGGGGCGAGGGCGCGACCGTCGTCATTCTATTTGCGATAAGTGAAGCATTGGAAAAATATTCGATGGATAAGGCGCGTAATTCCATCGAATCATTAATGAACATCGCACCTAAAGAAGCTTTGATCCTTAGAGGGCATCATGAAATGATGGTTGCTGTTGATGAGGTTGAAGTGGGCGACATCATGATCGTTAAACCTGGTCAAAAGCTTGCAATGGATGGCCGGATCATGAAGGGCGCCTCGACACTTAATCAAGCAGCCATTACTGGTGAATCCGAGCCGGTTTTTAAAACGGTTGAGGGTGAAGTATTTGCCGGAACCCTAAATGGTGAAGGGCTGCTCGAAGTGGAGGTCACGAAGCGGGTCGAGGATACGACGATTGCAAAAATCATCCACCTTGTTGAAGAAGCACAGGCCGAAAAGGCTCCTTCCCAAGCCTTCGTGGATAAATTCGCAAAATTTTATACGCCGGCCATCATGCTCATTGCCCTGGGCATTGCGGTATTACCCCCGATCGTGATGAACGGGGATTGGAGTGAATGGATTTATCGGGGATTGGCTGTACTGGTTGTCGGCTGTCCTTGTGCTTTGGTCATTTCTACGCCCATCGCCATCGTGACAGCAATCGGAAATGCTGCGAAACATGGTGTGCTGATTAAAGGCGGGGTCCATTTGGAGGAAGCGGGAGCCTTAAAGGCAATCGCGTTTGATAAAACGGGTACTTTAACAAAGGGTGTACCTGAGGTGACCGATTTCAAAATGTTATCTGATGTGTTGAATGAACAGGACGTGCTGGCTATCGCCGCTGCTTTAGAAAGCAGATCACAGCATCCCCTTGCCACGGCCATTCTTCAAAAGGCGGAAACCTACGATGTGGACTATCATTCTTTATTGGTAGAGGATTTTACTGCAATCACCGGTAAAGGGATAAAAGGGAAAATCAATCAAGAAATCTATTACATTGGTAAACCCCACCTTTTTGTGGAAGAGGCAGGTTTCGTTTTCTCTGATGATGTGCTTAAATTAATCAGCGGCTATCAAAATACAGGGAAAACGGTGATGGTGCTTGGCGATCAAGTGAAGCTCCATGCACTCATCGCGGTGTCTGATGAAATAAGGGAAAGCAGTAAGGAAGCCATTCGGAAACTGCATGCTTTGGGCATTGAAAAAACGATCATGCTGACTGGCGATAATATCGGAACGGCAAAAGCGATTGGAGCGGCAGCTGGCGTTCATGAGATTGAGGCGGAGCTATTGCCGCAGGATAAATTGACCATCATCAAACGATGGAAACAAAAATATGATCGAGTGGCCATGGTAGGCGATGGTGTCAATGATGCTCCGGCCTTGGCAGCTTCCACGGTAGGGATCGCAATGGGAGGGGCGGGCACGGATACAGCGCTTGAAACAGCCGATATTGCCTTAATGGGTGATGACTTATCGAAGCTGCCTTATACAATCCGCTTAAGCCGCAAAACATTAAAAATCATTAAGCAGAACATCACGTTTTCATTGGTGATTAAAGTCCTTGCCTTATTATTGATAGCGCCGGGCTGGTTAACACTTTGGATGGCGATTTTTGCTGACATGGGTGCGACGCTATTAGTTACATTGAACAGTCTTAGGTTATTGAGAATAAAAGAATAGAATAATATGGGCTCCCTGGTGCATCTTAAGGTGCACCAGGGAGCTTTTATTTTGAGCTTTCCAATTGTTTCATGTGAAACTTTGAAAAAATAGTCGGTTGTCATATTTTTTGTTGAAAGTAAAAGGAAGTCCAATAAAAACACTTTGCTAAGGGCAGCATGACAGTTTGTTTAAGTATAATATAGGGAGTAAGGTATGTACGGAAGGGATTTGAAATGATGGAATTACAGCAGAGGGCAATTTTGGTTGGAGTCAATCTCAACGGTTCAAAGGATTTTGAGTATTCGATGGAGGAATTGGCCAATTTAACGGAAGCATGTGAGGTAGAGGTTGCAGGGACCATCACACAAAATTTGCATCGGGTGAACTCATCACATTTTATCGGTACCGGGAAGATCGAGGAAGTGAAAAATCTCGTTGAGCATAAAGAAGCTAATGTCGTCATTTTTAATGACCAGCTCTCCCCTTCGCAACTTCGTAATCTGGAGAGGGACATGGATTGCAAGGTGATTGACCGGACAATCTTGATTCTGGATATTTTTGCGCATCGGGCGAAAACGAAGGAAGCTCAGCTTCAGGTAGAAGTGGCAAAGCTGCAGTATATGCTCCCGCGTCTCGTTGGTTTAAGGGAGTCACTAGGGCGTCAGAGCGGCGGGGTCGGTACAAACAAAGGAGCAGGTGAAAAGCAGTTAGAGCTTGACCGCAGGAGGATCGAGGAAAATATAAGTGTTTTGAATAAAGAACTGGAAGACCTTGTTGCACACAGGCAAACGCAGAGGAAACAGCGGAAAAAGAATGCCATCCCTGTCGTATCCTTAGTCGGTTATACCAATGCAGGTAAATCTTCGATCATGAATGCACTGATTGAGATGTTCCATCCAACTGCCGAAAAGCAGGTGTTGGAGAAGGATATGCTGTTCGCTACGCTTGAGACGTCCGTTCGAAACATTCCGCTGCCGGATAAAAAGGAATTCTTATTGACGGATACGGTGGGATTTGTGTCTAAATTGCCGCATCATCTAGTGAAGGCATTCCGATCCACATTGGAAGAAGTGGTAGAAGCGGATCTGTTGATCCATGTTGTCGATTTTTCCAATCCTAATCATGAGCAGCAAATAGAGATAACGGAAAAGACTTTAAACGATATAGGCATTAAAGGGATTCCGACGATCTTTGCGTATAATAAAGCGGACCTTACCGATTTGGATATCCCTCAGGTGAATCGTGGCTCTGTATATATGTCAGCAAAAAACAAAGTTGGCATCGAGGAATTGATAAATCAAATTCGCAAGCATACTTTTGTCGACTATACTCACTGTGAAATGCTGATTCCATTTGACCAAGGGCAGCTGGTTTCTTATTTCAATGAAAATGGTCACATAACGGAAACGGAATATGAGGCAATCGGTTATCGAATAAAGCTTGAGTGCAAGAAAACGGATTATGAGAAATATAAACGATACGTTATACATCCGGAATGAACCTGCTTGTTGATAAATTCTTAATGGGTTGTTGATAAGTGGAAAAGTCGATTCGTTAATGTGGATAACTTTTGGTGAAGTGCCTCTGTTCTGCAAAAACAAAGAGAATAACACCATATAATATGTGAATAAGTTGTGGATAAATGTGAAAAGACCCAGGAAACCAAGAATTTTCGTTTCTGGGCTTTTTTTTATGTGGACAAAGTGTTGATAAGCAGGTAATCGGAACAAATCAGCCAAAAATATCAGTAAGTATGATGAAAAGTAAGTTTGGATGTAGAAAAATGACGAGGCTTATCACTTATTGTTAGGAAAAATAACATGAATATTACATATTGCAAATTTAGTGCCTGGAAATACTTTACACTTTGTATAATGTAACTTGCTTTTCAACATTATAGAATAAAGAATACTCAATTCTYTGATTTATCATCAGGATTTGAGTTTTTAAGATTAGTAGGGGGGGCTTTTTAAAGGAAACAGGGACCGGGGCGTGGCCAGTGAGAGAATGAGAGAGAAAATAATAAACAAAATGAGAGATTCTTGGCTGGGAAATCGCCATGACTTGTTAGGTGATTAAATGGATGGAAACCATGTTGGCAATGCTTTCAATCGTTTAAATATGAGGACAGTAGAGAGAATGCACGCAATTCCTCCCTTTTTATTTTTCAAAAATAAATGTTTGGAAGGAGAAATAGTGGATGAGTATGACGAGCCCGTTAAAAGGTGGTCTAGAGATTAACTTTCAGGAAGCGGAGAGGGGATTATCCCCAAGGGAAGCTTTGGAAGAATCGAATCGATGTTTATACTGCTATGATGCCCCATGTATCCAAGCCTGTCCGACCGGAATAGATATTCCCGGTTTTATCAAGAAGATAGCATCAGGTAATTTTAAAGGGTCGGCCAAGACAATCATGACGGCCAATCCTGTCGGTGCCAGCTGTGCGCGGGTATGTCCGACTGAAGAGTTATGTGAGGGGGCATGTGTCCTGAACCATTCTACAAAGCCGATCATGATCGGCAATCTCCAGCGTTATTCCACAGATTGGGCCATCCAAAATAAACAAGCCCTATTCAAGGCCGGGAAGAAGAATGGCAAAAAAGTTGCCATTGTAGGAAGCGGTCCGGCGGGTTTGTCTGCAGCAAGGGAGTTAGCCTTGCTTGGCTACAGTGTAACCATTTTCGAAGCTGAAAAGAATCCAGGCGGATTAAATACTTACGGAATTGTATCGTTCCGTTTACCTCAGAGCATTTCTTATTGGGAAGTCGAACAAGTAAAGAGTTTGGATGTTGATATTAAAACGAATACACGGGTCGGGGTGGATGTTTCCGCAAATCAGCTGACTGCCGACCATGATGCGGTCATTTTAGCGATAGGCATGTCCGATGTTCCTAAGCTTGGGATTGAAGGGGAGGATTTAGCTGAAGTTTATGATGCAATCGATTTCGTAAAGGCAACGAAAACAGGGACAATCACTGATAAATTCATTGGGAAGAAGATGGCGGTGATTGGAGCTGGAAACACGGCGATCGATGCCGCGACCTGTTCTATTCGCCTGGGCGCCGAACAGGTGAGCATTATTTATCGTCGTACCCAAAAGGAAATGACTGCCTATGATTTTGAGTATGAGTTTGCCAAACAAGAAGGTGTCGGTTTTCACTGGCTGACTGCCCCCTCCAGGATCCTATCGGATGAAAGCGGTCAGGTAACGGGTATCGAGTGCGTAAAAATGGTGCTTAGCGAGGCAGGTGAAGATGGCCGGCGCCGTCCAGTCCAAATTTCCGGATCAGAGTTCGTCATTCCGGTCGATGGCGTCATTCGTGCCATAGGCCAATCAAGGTATGTAGGATTGATTGAACAGTTCGGCATTCAACATGATGATGGCGTCGTGACATTGGAGGGTGATTCCTACAGGACATCGAATGAAAAGATCTTTGCGTGCGGTGACGTGATCTTCGGAAAAGGCCAAGGTGAGGCAATGGTTGTTTCAGCTGCCCAGCAAGGGAAAAAGACAGCCTATGAAATTGATTCGATTTTGATGGGCGGAGCGGTGGATATTGCTTAAATAACTATGAAAAATAGGAGGCTTATCATGGCTGATTTATCAATTGATCTTGCAGGTATTAAATCTCCCAATCCTTTTTGGCTTGCTTCAGCACCACCTACTAATTCGGGTTATCAAGTTCAGCGTGYATTTGAAGCTGGCTGGGGAGGAGCTGTTTGGAAGACATTGGGTGACCCCATCCTGAATGTCTCATCACGTTTTGCAGCGGTCAGTTTTAATGGACAAAGAGTTGCCGGGTTCAACAATATAGAATTGATAACGGACCGTCCGCTGGAAGTGAATCTGAAGGAAATATATGAAACGAAGAAGAGGTTCCCTGATCATGCAATCATTGCATCGGTGATGGTGGAGCCACAACAGGAAAAGTGGCATGAGATCATCAAGCGCATAGAAGATGTAGGGGTCGATGGTTACGAGTTGAACTTTGGCTGCCCGCACGGTATGGCTGAGCGCGGGATGGGAGCTGCTTCGGGACAGGTTCCAGAACTGGTTGAAAAGCAAACATACTGGGCGAAGGAAGCTGCATCCAAGCCCGTCATCGTCAAGCTTACACCCAATATAACCGACATTACGGTTACGGCTGAAGCGGCGGTGCGCGGCGGTGCGGATGCAATAAGCATGATCAATACGATCAACAGCTTGGCAGGAGTGGATATCCATTCATGGAATACGATTCCCCATGTAGGCGGCAAGGGTGCTCACGGAGGGTATTGCGGTCCAGCTGTGAAGCCGATTGCTTTGAATATGGTGGCAGAGTGTGCAAGGAATAAAATGATCAATGTTCCCATTTCGGGAATTGGCGGCATTTCAAATTGGCAGGATACGGTGGAATTTTTGCTGATGGGTTCGACTGGAGTGCAAATTTGCACAGCTGCCATGCATCACGGTTTTAGAATAGTTGAAGACTTGATCGATGGACTGTCCAATTATCTTGATGAAAAAGGGATATCCTCCGTGATGGATATTGTCGGTAAGTCCGTACCGCGCTATTCCGACTGGGGGAACTTAGATCTTAATTATAAGGTCGTTGCGCGCATTAATAATGATGTGTGCATTAACTGCAATAAATGCCATATTGCGTGTGAAGATACATCGCATCAATGTATAGATATGTTAAAGGACACGTCAGGCAGCTCATTCTTGAGAGTGCGCGAAGAGGATTGCGTAGGCTGTAATCTTTGCTCGATCGTCTGTCCGGCCGATGGGGCGATCGATATGATCGAATTGACAAATGAATTGCCGCCAATGACGTGGAATGAACGCCAATCGTTCCTTGGGGGCATAAGCAGTGAAAGTGTTGATTTCGTAAAATGATGGAGGGGTCGAATATGAAGAAAATCATTAAAAATGGAACGATTGCTACGGCTGCAGATACGTATCAAGCGGATATATTGATTGAAAATGAGAAGATTGCAATGATTGGCAAGGACCTGTCGGCTGAGGGGGCTGAAATCATTGATGCAAAAGGCGCATATATTTTTCCGGGGGGCATAGATCCGCATACCCATCTCGATATGCCGTTTGGCGGGACAACGACAAAGGATGATTATGAAACAGGTACAATCGCTGCTGCATATGGAGGCACGACAACGATCATCGATTTTTGCCTGACCGAAAAAGGGGTGCCTTTAAAGAAAGCAATTGAAACATGGCATGAAAAGGCCAATGAAAAGGCGGCCATAGATTATGGTTTTCATTTAATGATCAGTGAGATTAATGATGAAGTATTGGCTGAGTTACCAAGTATCATCGATAATGAAGGGATTTCGTCCTTTAAAGTATTCATGGCTTACAAGAATGTTTTTCAAGCGGATGATGCCACGCTATACCGCACTTTGTTGCAAGCAAAGGAACTTGGCGCACTTGTCATGGTTCATGCTGAAAATGGTGATGTCATCGATTATCTTACAAAGCAGGCCCTTGCCGAAGGGAACACCGATCCAATTTACCATGCATTAACAAGGCCTCCGGAGCTTGAAGGGGAAGCAACTGGACGTGCAGCTAAACTGACGGAAATGGCAAATGGCCAGCTCTATGTCGTTCATGTCACCTGTGAAGATGCGGTTGAAAAGATCACTGAGGCAAGGAATAAAGGGGTGGATATTTGGGGTGAGACTTGTCCGCAATATTTGGTTCTTGACCAGTCTTATCTTGAAAAGCCCCATTTTGAAGGATCTAAGTATGTATGGTCCCCGCCGTTAAGGGAGAAGAAAAACCAGGAAGTGCTATGGAATGCTTTGAAAACGGGGCAGCTGCAAACGATCGGCTCCGATCAATGCTCTTTTGACTTTAAGGGACAGAAGGAACTTGGACGTGAAGATTTCACGAAAATACCGAACGGCGGCCCAACGATAGAGGACCGCATGAGTATCCTCTTTTCTGAAGGGGTCATGAAAGAGCGCATTACCTTGAATCAATTTGTCGACATGACCTCTACACGTGCTGCCAAACTATTTGGATTATTCCCTAAGAAAGGGACGATTGCCGTAGGCTCGGATGCTGATATTGTCATTTTTGACCCGAAGGTTGAAAGGGCCATTTCTGCAGATACTCATCACATGGCGGTGGATTATAATGCGTTTGAGGGTATGGAAATTACGGGTGAGCCGGTTTCCGTTTTATCGAGAGGTCAATTCGTCATTAAAGACAAACAATTTGTGGGCGAAGCTGGAAAAGGACAATTCTTGAAACGGGCAAAATATAATTCGGCGTTGAATCCGGATACCGGGAAAAAGCTTACAGTCTAACTTCGGTAAGGAATCTTGCAAATTAAATTAGGGGGATTTTTATGAGTGAGAAGAAAGATTATTTAAAGTCTCCCGATTTGCTGCCTATACCTCATAGTGAGAAAAACATAAGTGCAGCCGGATTTGGTTTCATTTGGGTGGGCATGGCTGTAGTATTGGCTGCTTTCGCGATCGGTGGGAACGGTGTTCAAAGTTTATCCTTAGGCTGGGTCGTTCTTGCAACGGTCATTGCCTGTGTGGTTCTCGGCTTTTTGATGACAATGACAGGGGATATCGGTGTTGAACATGGAATATCATTTCCAGTCTATATGAGGGCGCCGTTCGGTACGATTGGCACCCACATTCCTTCGGTTGTGCGCGGTTTTGTAGCGTCATGCTGGTTCGGCCTCAATACTTACTTTGGAGCCACTGCAATGAACGCTATCTTTACAACTCTTTTTGACTTTGATAATTGGTTTATCTGCTTCCTCATTTTTGCCGTTTTACAATTAGTCAACACGGCAATGGGAATAAAGTCGATTGAACGATTCGCCGACTTGGCGGCGCCCGTCATCATTCTAATTTCTGGATGGATGTATTTCACCCTATCCGATCAGGCTGTGGCCCAAGGAAGGGAGGTATGGTCCTGGATTGAAAGTCCGGTCACAGGCGGGGCCGCCGCAACGGCTTTCATGGTCGTCATTATGGCAAATATGGGATTTTGGGGCACATTGACTGCAGATATGCCAACGCTTTCCCGCTATATTAAGGCACCAAAAAATGAAAAAAATTGGTTCAAGCGCAATAAGGGGCAAATAATTGGGAATATTATCACCTATCCCATCACCCAGACGTTCATGGTGATTATCGGAGCGGTTTCTTATATGGCTGTTTCCAATTATGACCCTGTAGTTGCCATACAGGGATCAGCAAGTGGAATTGCCCTCGGCGTCCTTTTGATCATGATCGTATTTGCTCAATGGTCGACGAATACTACGGCCAATGTCATTCCCGCAGCTACCATTTTCTCCAATGTCATGGGTCCTAAAATGCCATTTTGGGCGGGAGTCGTTGTAGCGGGGGGTATTGGGATAGTAGTTCAGCCATGGAGCCTGTTCGGCATCATCATAGAAGTTTTATTAATAATAGGTGGAATCCTGGCGTCCATTGTCGGCATCCTGGTAGCGGATTACTATTTCCTTCGTAAACGGAGAGTGAATGTACAAGAACTCTATGAAAGTGAAGGCCAGTATAAGTACTTGAATGGAGTGAATTGGGCAGGAATCATTTCTTGGGTGATTGGAGGAATCGGTGCCACGATTTTTTCAAATTATTCGTTTATTATCGGTTTCCTTCTCGGCGGTGCTAGTTATTTTATATTAGCTAAGTATTGGTGGTTCAAGCGATATGAACAAGCTGAAATCATCGATCCGAGCGATGAGAAATATTTAGGCATTTCAGTTGGAAGGGATTGGATAATTGGGGAAGGTCCAGAACTTGAGGAAGAGATGGTTTTTACGGCTTCGACCGGCAAGGAGAACGTTTGAAAAAGGGGGAATGTAAATGTCCGAATATCAAGAGTATCGCTTAGAAAGGGAACAAATCGATTTTTTGCTTGAAAGAGGATATCGAATCACCCGGGTTTCCGAAAGTTTAAGTGGAGCCTTTCTCGATTTTGAACTGATTGAAGGAACGAAGCAGGAATGGAAGCAATTGAACATCAAAACCCCGGAAGGAAGGAAATACTTCTCTACATTGCTTTTCAAAAAAAAATTGAATTGAAATAGTCATGGACCGGGCCTATTCCTCACGAATGGGTCCTTTTTGTTCGAGTTTTTTGTAGAATTTTGACGTTAGATTTTCTGACAAGTGTCTGGAGATTTAAGGGTTGTCCGTTTATAATAGATTTTAAAGCGGTTTTATAAAAGGATGTGGCTGGATGAATACATCGATTACAATCGAGGAAATTCTAACACGCAAGCATTTTAATCTGACGGATATAATTGCAGGAAGCAGTGGGATAAAGCGTCAAGTGAAGTGGGTCCACTGCATGGAAGTCACCCAAATCAGCCATTTGTTAAATGGAAACGAACTGATACTGACTACCGGTTTAGGGTGGAAAGACTGCGATGACACATTTCTATCCTACTTAAGACAGTTAATAGAATGCGATGCAGCTGGACTCTGTATAGAGATGGGCGCCAACACCATGGCAGTGCCGCAATGTGCCATCGATCTCGCAAATGAACGGCAATTCCCTATCATCCTATTTCATGAAGAAGTCCCTTTCGTGGAAATCACGCAGGATATACATTCCCTTATCATCAATAAACAATATCAGATGATCTCCAACTTAGAAAACTACTCACAGCAGTTAAATAAAAATCTCCTCGAAATTGACCATTATGAACCAATTCTAAAATTTCTCCACAGCTATTTACATGTACAGGTTATTCTTATCTTTAATGAAAATGAAATAGCCAGCATTCCAAAAATAAAGAAAAAATCAACCTATCAAATGGTAGCGGACATATATGAAGAGAAGCGGAAGTTGGATAAAACCGTTCTTGGACAGCCGATTCAAGTGCTTGGCGAAAATTATGCTGAACTGCTCATTTGCAGCAACGGCAGGGAGTTGACTGATTTTGATTCATTGATCTTGGATCGAACGGCTACCGCATTGGCACAGCATCTATTAAGGGAGTTGTATATAGAAGAAAAGAAAATGTCGGAAGAAAGTATATGGCTTACAAATTGGATTGAAGGTGAATATAGTGACGAAGCGATCCGGGAAAGGCTTTCCTATATTGATCCAAAAATGCAGTTGGATGGCGGAATTGTTTGCATTTGCAAACAACACCCAAAGTATAATAAAAATTCCGCAAAATTAGATGGGACCTATTTTAAGATAATGTTTAGAACTGTTTTTGAACAGTACGGCTTTCAGATATTTTCCATGGAAATACAACAGCATCTTGTTTTTATTTTAGGTGATAATCGTTCATCCGAAGATTGGAAATCAAGGGTTACAAGCGCGCTGGATCGAATCATGAAAATGGATGTAAGCGGGCGTAATCGTATGGGGCTGCTTTCCATTGGTTTTGGTAAGCATGTTCAAAGGTTAAGTGAGATTTATAAGAGTTATGAAACGGCCCGAGAAACGTTGCTGCTTCAGGATACATTACCAGAGGATGACAGGAGCTTCTTTTATCAGGACTTACATATGCATCGCATGATTTCACTCATAAATAAACATGGCAATCTGGAGGAAACGGTATATGAATATTTAGGTCCTGTCATTGAATACGACAAGCAAAACAATGGAGAGCTAATGCCTACCCTGAAGACATACCTTGCCTGTAACGGTTCTAAACAGGAAACATCAAAACAATTATTCATTGTCCGGCAAACGTTATATCATAGGCTTGAAAAATTGGAGAAACTGCTAGGTTCTGATTTTATGCGCTCCGATAAGCGTCTGGGCCTTGAATTCATGATTTTTGCATTGGACTTCTTACAATACAGCAGCAGGAAGATCAGCGGGAAGTATGTAGATAAATATATTGGGAGATGAAAAGATGAGTAAGACTGAAGGGTGTCCAGGGGACATCCTTTTTTGAATTCAAGGAAGGGAGGGAGATAACAAGGTTAATGCTGACATCAACATGGCCTATATAGGTCCTTGATGTCAGCATCTTTTATTAATATTCATCTTTTTTGGAAAGGCAGCGGTCACATTCCAAGAGGTAGGATTCAGCTTGTTCAATGATATGGCTCCCGCATTCCGTACATTGTTTAGGCGGCAGTGTCCTGAAGAATTCCAATGGATTTTTGGTTTGCATGGTGATTCCTCCTTATGATTCGGTTTAATCAGTCTTCGTGTTTGGAAAGGCAGCGGTCACATTCCAAGAGATAGGATTCAGCTTGTTCAATGATATGGGTCCCGCATTCCGAACATTGTTTAGGCGGCAGTGTCCTGAAGAATTCCAGTGGGTTTTTGGTTTGCATGATGATTCCTCCTTATGATTTGGTTTCAGTCTTCGCGTTTGGAAAGGCAGTGGTCACATTCCATCAAGTAAGATTCAGCTTGTTCAGTGATATGGGTTCCGCACTCCGTACATTGTTTAGGCGGCAGTGCCCTGAAGAATTCCAGTGGATTTATAGTTTGCATGATGGTTCCTCCTTTTTGATTTTGGTTTAATCAGTCTTCGCGTCTGGAAAGGCAGCGGTCACATTCCATTAAGTAGGATTCAGCATGCTCGATAATATGGTCACCGCACTCAGGGCAATGTTTAGCAGGGATATTGTTAAAAAACTCAATGGATTTTTTCATTTGCATGATGATTTCCTCCTTTTAATGTTAGATATATTTTCCGGTCGCTTTATTCTTCACGTTTGGAAAGGCAGCGATCGCATTCCATCAGATAGGAATTTGAATGGTCCACATGTGTTTCACCACATTCCGGGCAATGTTTAAATGAATCGATTATGAGTAAATCTGATTGATTTGCTTGCATGTCTCGCTCCCCCTCTTTATAGTACAGTTTTTGATGTTTGCTTGTTGTTATAATACAGTATATACCCGAATTTGGAAAATGTATAGGTATTTTACAGAAAATTTGAAATTTTTTTCACCCATAGTGTGAAAACCCTATTGGAAAGGGATTTGTCATCTGTACATTATTTTATTTTTCTCTACGGCAAGTAGGAAATGAAAGAAATAATGCTTTTTATAAAACAAAAAAAAATGAGGGAGTGGAACGGACAAACAATTTTCAATGTGTAGAGTGGGCCATTAATATAACAGATGGGAAACAGGAAGTTGAGTTATTATTGAATGCCTGTTTCACAGTCGATGTAACATAAAAGAACTTGTTCTAAAATGTCAGCAAAATCCAAGCGGCAACGATTATATGTAAGTTCCTGTCTGTATGGTTTTAATACTTCAGTAAAGAGGTAACTTGCTAGTAGAAGTACAATTATGGGAGGTAGCATATGTCGAAAGCGATGATTATCGTCAATCCATCTTCAGGCAAGGAAAAGGCAGGGAAGACTTTGCCGAAAGCGGAAAAGGCACTAGGGGAACTTTTTGATGAGGTATGCGTTCGTAAAACGGAAGGAGAGGGGGATGCGACGGGTTTTGCAAAGGAGGCCTGTGCAGAAAGATTTGATGCTGTCATTTCCATGGGTGGTGATGGAACGGTGAACGAGATAGTGAATGGCTTGGGCGAGCAGCAGCATCGGCCTATCTTCGGGATCATTCCACTAGGAACCATCAATGATTTCGCCAGGTCTTTGGGAATACCACTGAATCCCAATGCAGCCATCGAGATATTGAAGGATATGCATATTAAGGAATCGGACATAGGGAAGATCAATGACCGTTACTTCATGAATGTGTTGGCGGTAGGGGCAATCGCGGAGGCCACCTATAATGTTTCCGTTGAACAAAAAACCCGTCTTGGGTCTTTTGCCTATTTCATTGAAGGAGCAAAAGCGATCATTAAAAAGACTCCGTTTCCTTTAACGGTTGAACATGATCACGGGAAGTGGATGGGGGAGGCTCATTTACTAATTGCAACCATGACTAACTCTGTCGGCGGTTTTGAACAACTTGCACCAGATGCGGAAGTGAATGATGGAAAGCTGCACACATTCATCATTAAGGATTTATCTCTTCCTCTCATCGTCAAGATCATTCCCAGTTTGATCAGGGGGGAGATCATGGGGAATGACGAAGTCGAATATATTAAAACATCCAAGCTCCATTTAACCACGTCAGAGGAACTTGCAGTCAATATCGATGGCGATGAAGGCATTCTTCTTCCTTTCCGGGCAAATGTACTGCATAAACATCTTCGTCTATTCGTCCCGGGAACTAAATGAGTCGTTTAGTTCCCACTTCTTTCAACATGTGGGGAAAGCTGATCATGGTTTAGCCAATCAGCTTTTTTTTTTGCGGGTGTTCATCGTACACAACGTAAGCTCCTTCGCTTTTGATAAAAGGTATCATTATTCAGAAGGATTCCAGGTTAGAATAGTTAATGCATGATTGACTGGGTATAAATATGTTACGCTTATATTTATGATTATAGATGAGAGAGGAAGTTTGATGTTCGTATGGAGTTTTTTCTTGTTATATTAGCCCTTCTTATATTGATAGGAGTGTCTAATGTAATTAACCATTTTATACCCTTTATACCTGTACCATTAATACAAATAGCACTCGGTGTCATATTGGCACTTTTACCCCTGGGCATGCATGTTGAGATGGAGACGGAATTATTTTTGCTATTATTCATCGCACCCCTATTGTTCAATGATGGCAAAAATGTACCCCGAACAGCACTATGGAAGTTGAGAGCACCCATTCTGATGCTTGCACTGGGCCTCGTATTCATAACGGTTTGGGCAGGCGGGTATTTAATTAATTGGATGATCCCTTCGATACCATTGCCTGCAGCATTCGCTTTGGCGGCCATTCTGTCACCTACGGATGTAGTGGCAGTAAGCGCTTTGGCGAGTCGTGTCAAATTGCCGAAGAGCATCATGCACCTACTCGAAGGCGAAGGGCTGATGAATGATGCCTCAGGTTTAGTTGCCTTTAAGTTTGCCGTTGCAGCTACAGTCACTGGTGTTTTCTCCTTAGTCGACGCAACCTTCAGTTTCATATGGATTGCAATTGGTGGGTTTGTAGGTGGAGCGATACTAGCTTTCATCATTATCAGGCTTCGTGTATTTCTTCGCCGTTTAGGGATGGAAGATGTCACGATGCATATGCTTATCCAAATCCTGACTCCTTTTATTATTTTCCTCGCTGTGGAACATTTCCACCTTTCTGGGATTTTGGCAGTCGTGGCTGGGGGAATTGTCCATGCCATTGAACGAGATCGGGAAATTTCACCAACAGTGGAACTTCAAGTCGTTTCAAAGAGTACATGGTCCGTCATTTTATATGTATTGAATGGTCTTGTATTCGTTTTGCTTGGCTTGCAAATCCCAAGCGTTGCGAAAACGATCTTTCAAGATCCAGCCTTCAATAATGGACAAGTGATCCTTTATATCGTGATCATTACACTTTTCCTTTTCGCTTTACGATTCATTTGGCTAACGGCTGCCTGGTCGATTGGGTGGATGACGAAAAAAGCGGGAGCCCAAAAACCGGACTTCAAAGCGGCCGGGATCATTACCATTTCCGGAGTTCGCGGAGCTGTAACGTTAGCGGGTTCGTTCTCGATTCCATATGTGTTGGCAGATGGAAGTCCTTTTCCTGAGCGTTCATTAATCATTTTCATTGCAGCAGGTGTCATATTGCTGACACTGATTGTTGCGAGTGTATTTCTGCCAATCGTGGCACGGTCGGAAGAAGAGGAAGTGGTGGATAAGCAGGCTGACAAAACGAAAGCTGCTGCCATCCACTCACATCAAGCCGCTATTCGGGTGATTGAGTCCCAAATGACAGATGAAAACCGGGAAGCGGCTTTGTCGATCATTTCCAGGTATTGTACCAAGATCAATGAACTGTCCTATGTAGAACAAGAGAAAGAACCGGCTGCATTAAGGGAAGAAGAGAAGGATCTTCGCTTCAAGGCCCTTGAAGCAGAGCAAAGATTCCTTGATAAACTCATTAAGGATGAAAAAGTGGACCGGGAGACGGCGTATATATGCAAGGAATATATCCAGCGTATGGAAGGTGCCGTAACAAATCGACTGAAGTTCCGTTTTTTTAGGTCAGTAACGCTGTTCAGGAGAAGTATGCTGAGGGTTTTAAAATTATTTTTCCCTAATAAAAGTGAAATAAGAAAAATCAATCTTAAGAGATTGGAAAAGGTCAGGGATCTTAAAATCAGGATGTATAAAGCCGCCATCCAAGAGATACAGGCCGGAATTACAGCCGATAATCATAAGACATCCTCGATGATCATAGACGAGTATAAAGTGTTGATTTTAAAATGCAAACGTGAGAACAGAGGCAGTACCCCGAGTAAAATGGTTGAGTATGAAAGGGAGCTGTTCTATAAAGCGATCCAGGCAGAACGGGACGAAGTGCAGGATATGTTTGAAAAACGACAAATCTCCCGTGATGTTGCCAACATACTCCGCCAGCAAATCAATTTACGGGAAGCACTTACTATCAATGAAAATACACATTGATTATACAGAAGGAGCACTGTCGAATATATCGACAGTGCTCCTTCCGGTTTGTGAAGGGAATATCGGACAGGGCATCGAATCATTATTGTATTCAATAATTGATGAAAGAGAGTGTGCTTAATGGAAAAGGAAATCGAGACCATAACTTTAACGCCTTATATACCGGAACACCTTCACCAGCTTTCCCAGTTTTATTTACCGAATACACAAACTCCTTTTTCAGCTCTGCCGGAAGAGTCACTGAAATATTGCCGGGAAGATTGCGACAGGCACCCTTTCGTAATATTGGCCGATGGTATCCCAGTTGGCTTTTTCGTTTTACACATTGGCGAAAACACCGACCCTTTCACCAGCGATAAAAAAGCGATTTTACTCCGGGGATTCCTTGTTGATCAAAAACATCAGGGAAAAGGGATAGGAAAGAAAGCCTTGCAAATCCTTCCGGAATTCGCAAAAGGGATTTTTCCAAACAAGGATTCGATCATTCTGGCAGTGGACTTCATGAACGTGAACGCAAAAACGCTTTATGCGAAATCGGGGTTTCAGGATACAGGCATTCAGAAGGAAGGCAGAAGCGGGTTGATGGAGATAATGGAATATAGATTGGATATGGGGAACAAGGATATCGAATAAGGGAGGAATAAAAAATGAAATTGGCTAATGGACTTTTCCAAAAGGGGAAGTCTTTTTTGTCCAATTTGTTACAGGTTTCGTTATGTAACCGAAGATTTTAGAAGGGCTGCTTTTAATAATGCCGCTGCCTTATGGTACACTTTACTTATTGCAAAATCTTAATCGAGGTGTAGTCCTAATGAAAACAGTCGTAGTCGTAGGTGGAGGCATTACCGGTTTATCAACCATGTATTATTTACAAAAGACAGTTAAAGCGAGGAGTCTCTCCGTACGATTAATATTAATAGAAGGAAATGAGGAACTAGGCGGTAAAATAAGGACTGTGCACGATGGTCCTTTTAAAATTGAAGCGGGTGCCGATTCGATCGTCGCCAGGAAACAGAATATACAGCCATTTCTTAAAGAATTGAACTTGGAGGACCAAGTCGTCTATAATGCGACGGGAAAATCATTCATTCATACAGATGGGATGCTGAAGGGAATCCCCGAAGATGCCCTATTCGGAATACCAATGAGCCTGGAGTCACTGGCCAAAAGTGATCTGGTTTCCGCCCAAGGTAAGGTCGACGCCTTAAAGGATTTCTACACAAAAAATGAGACATTTACGAAGAATGACTCCATCGGTTTATTTCTTGAAAGTTTCTTAGGCAAGGAATTGGTGCAAAAGCAGATATCGCCTGTCCTATCAGGTGTTTACTCAGGAAAATTAAATGAATTGACCATTGCCAAAACACTGCCAGAGATGCTGGATTATAAAAATGAATATGGCAGTATAATACGAGGTCTATCGGAAAATAAGCAGAAATACAAAAGCAAGGGAAATAAGAAGTTCCTTTCATTTAAAAATGGCTTATCAACATTGGTAGAAAGAATAGAGGAAAGCCTCGATATGGTCGAGATATTAAAAGGGGTCAGTGTAGATAAAATCGGAAGAAATGATGAGGCGTACATCATTACATTGGCAAACGGTGAAACGCTGGAAACGGACTTTATCGTATTGAGTACACCGCATACAATTGCCCAGAAATTGTTGGGGGATCGGGAGTTGGATGAGGATTTCAACGGCTTGATCAATAGTTCGATGATTAGCGTTTATCTTGGATTCGATATCCCGGACAGCATGCTTCCTAAAGACGGGACAGGTTTCATTGCAGGCGATAATAGTGATTTGATCTGTAATGCATGCACCTGGACAAGTCGGAAATGGGAGCATACTTCTGAAAACAGTCAGCTTTTGGTAAGGCTTTTTTATAAAAGCTCTAGTCCGGACTATGAACGATTACAGTCCCTTACAAAACAGGAATTGATCTCTGTGGCTTTACACGACATTATGAACAGTCTAAGCATTTCTGGGAATCCAATTACGAGTGAAGTGACGAAATGGCATGAAAATATGCCGAACTACCATATTAAACATCCTCAAATCGTTCAATCACTGGAGGCGAAAATCTCCGAGAATTATCCGAATGTTTTACTTGCGGGCTGTTCATACAATGGAGTCGGAATCCCGGATTGTATTGCTGATGGGGAAAAGAAAGCGGAAGAGATATGTCTGAAGTTATAAAAGGGGGACTGCCAGGCGGCAGTCCTTTTTTTAATGAATGCCGGAAATTCCGTTTGAAGTTTCCGGCATTTCCTGTATAATGATATTCGTAAAATTAAACTGAAAGTTTACTTATATAAAACTTTATCTACTTTGTGTTTACTATAAGTAAACCGATTGAGGGTTATGGAATGCAAATTGGAAAAAAAATAAAGAACCTTCGCTTGAAAAAAGGATTGACCCAGGAAGAATTGGGCGAAAGAACGGATTTAAGCAAAGGGTATATTTCACAGTTGGAAAGGGATCTTAGTTCCCCTTCGATTGAAACTCTTTTCAATATTTTAGAAGTACTCGGCTGCAAGCCGAAACAGTTCTTCGATGATGAGGATCAAGTCCAAAAAGTAGTGTATGAAGAAGAAGCACAAACATTTTTCATCGATGAAGAACGGGGATACCAAATTCAGTGGCTCGTGCCTGAATCGAATGAAAAGGAAATGGAACCTATTCGCCTGACTCTCCAGGAAAAAGGGGAGTTCAAACAATTTGAACCATCCTTGTCGGAAACATTCGGTTATGTATTAAGCGGAAGAGTCATTGTAAAGCTGGGTACACATACGTATTTCGTCAAGGCAGGGGAATCGATTTATTTTCATGCTTCAGATGAACATCAAATCATCAATGATTTTGAAGGTCCGTCCGAGTTATTACTCGTGGTGACGGAATCATACTTATAGAATTCAAAAAATGCAATCGTTGAAGATTGATGAGTAAGGGAATGGAGAGAGGGAAGAAGCTATGGCAAATGGGAATATAATACGCTTCGATCAAGTTACGAAGCAATTTGATGATGAAACGGTGGTTCTCGATAATGTTAGTTTTGAAATCGAGAGAGGGAAGTTCTATACGCTATTGGGTCCTTCCGGGTGTGGGAAGACCACGATCCTTCGTTTGATTGCCGGATTTACGGAAGCTTCCAAAGGTGATATTTACTTTGAAGGGAAAAAGATCAATGATGTGCCAGCCAATAAAAGGCAAGTGAATACGGTATTTCAAGATTATGCACTGTTTCCGCATTTAAATGTGTTTGAAAATGTAGCATTTGGTCTTCGGATCAAAAAAATGAAGAATTCGGAAGTGGAAATCAAGGTGAAGGAAGCCCTCAGCTTTGTTAATTTGGAGGGGTATGAAAAACGGGAGATCAGGGAAATGTCCGGCGGTCAGCGGCAACGGGTAGCGATTGCGAGGGCTATTGTTAATGAACCTGAAGTCATCCTCCTGGATGAACCGCTATCTGCCCTCGATCTGAAATTGCGTACAGAAATGCAATATGAATTGCGGGAGCTGCAACAGAGGCTGGGAATCACGTTTATCTTCGTCACTCATGACCAAGAGGAAGCATTAGCGATGTCAGATGAGATTTTTGTCCTTAACAAAGGGAAAATCCAGCAAAGCGGGACCCCTACGGATATTTATGATGAACCGCTGAATCGATTCGTTGCCGATTTCATCGGTGAGTCCAATATTGTAAAAGGAAAAATGATTGAAGATTACCTCGTGGAGTTCGTCGGCAGACAGTTCGAATGTGTTGACCAGGGATTGAACAGTAATGAAGCTGTCGATATTGTCATCCGCCCGGAAGATTTAGAGATTACTTCCGTCGATCGTGGAAAACTGCAAGTTCGGGTGGACTCCCAGCTATTTCGCGGTGTTCATTATGAAATCAGCTGTTATGACCATGATGGAAATGAGTGGCTTGTTCAATCAACGAAAAAAGTGGCAGTCGGAGATGAAATAGGTCTTTATTTCGAACCGGAATCGATCCATGTCATGCGATTGGGTGAAACTGAAGAAGAATTCGATAAGCGTCTGGAAGCGTATCATGATGGGGAAAGTCATGAAGAATAAAATATCCCGGAATATTTACTTCATACCCTATGTCTTATGGATTGCTTTATTCGTGATCGCACCCATTTTGTTAATCCTTTACTATTCCTTCTTTGACATTGAAGGCAATTTATCATTGATTAACTATCAAAAGTTCTTTACGCCAGTATATTTAAAAATGACATTGAGCTCATTTTGGTATGCATTCCTGATTACGGGAATATCCCTTATAGTCGCTTACCCGACAGCCTATTTGTTAACGAAAACCAAGCATAAGCAGTTGTGGCTTTTGCTGATTATCGTGCCTTCCTGGATCAATTTACTTTTGAAGGCTTATGCCTTCATTGGAATTTTTGGCACGTATGGTGTGGCGAATGGATTTCTGGAGGCGGTAGGAATCGGAAAGCAGCAGATTCTCTTTACGGATTTCAGCTTCATATTCGTTTCGGTTTATATTTTCATCCCGTTTATGATTTTACCGATATTCAATGCGCTTGATGAAATGAATCCAACCCTTTTGGATGCGGCCAATGACTTGGGAGCGTCCCGATGGATGACATTCCGCCGTGTCATTTTTCCATTGACGTTAGATGGGGTAAAGACGGGATGCCAAGTAGTCTTCATCCCGGCACTTTCATTGTTCATGCTTACAAGATTGATTGCCGGTAACCGAGTCATTACGCTTGGTACGGCTATCGAGCAGCATTTCCTTGTAACACAGGATTGGGGAATGGGTTCCACGATCGCGGTATTTTTGATTATTATAATGTTCCTGATTATGTTTGTAACGGGTAACCGAAAGCAGGGTGTGTAAATTGGGCAATAAATTATCACCAATATCAAAAGCGTTTCTCGTTTTGATTTTTCTCATTCTCTATGCACCGATTTTCTTTTTAGTCTTTTACTCTTTTAACAGCGGTGGAACGATGTATGACTTTAAAGGGTTCACGATGGAGTGGTACAAGGAGCTGTTCCAAGATACGAGGCTGTTGATCATTGTATTGAATACACTTGTGATAGCTTTATTATCTGCACTGATCGCAACGATCATCGGGGTGATAGGGGCAATTGGAATTCGCTCCTTTACGAGCAGTAAAGCTAAGAATACGGTATTGTCATTGAATAATGTATTGATTGTCAGTCCCGATGTGATCATCGGTGCTTCCTTCCTGATTTTATTCACAATGGCCGGGATCAAGCTTGGATTCTACTCGGTACTGTTGTCACATATCGCCTTCAGTATCCCAATCGTTGTGCTGCTGGTCCTTCCGAAACTTCAGGAAATGAGCCCTACTTTAATTGATGCCGCCCGGGATTTAGGGGCAAGCCGGTGGGATGTATTGACGAAAGTCATCCTTCCATACATCTTGCCAGGTATCTTTGCTGGTTTTTTTATGGCATTGACTTATTCACTTGATGATTTTGCGGTAACGTTCTTTGTGACCGGTAATGGTTTCTCCACTCTTTCCGTGGAAATCTATTCATTGGCCCGCCGTGGAATTTCATTGAATATAAATGCACTATCGACACTGCTGTTCGTCGTGACACTGCTGTTGGTTGTCGTCTATTACTTTATAACTCAACGTGTTAGGCAAACGGGAATGGGGGGGAAACGATGAAAAGGCTTCTGCAAATGTTTTTGCTCATTTCCCTCGTATCCGCTTTGCTGCTATATGCGATTTCAAGATTGAATTCAGCGCAGGGATTTACGAGCAGCAATACGCTTACCATCTATAATTGGGGCGATTACATCGATACGGATCTAATCGAACGTTTTGAAGAAGAAACAGGTATAAAGGTCATTTATGAGACGTTCGATTCGAATGAGGCCATGATGACTAAAATTGAACAGGGCGGTACCACTTATGATATTGCCATTCCGTCTGAGTATATGATCGATAAGATGAGGCAAGAAGACTTGCTGGTTCCCTTGGATCATTCCAAGCTTCCGAATTTGAAAAATATCGATGAGCGATTCATCGATCTGCCATTCGATCCGGAGAATAAATATTCCGTCCCGTACTTCTGGGGAACGGTTGGAATTGTTTACAATTCCAAGATGCTCGGTGGCAAAGAAATAACGGCCTGGGCGGATTTATGGGATAAAGATTTAAAAAATGAAATCCTTTTGACGGATGGCGCTAGAGAAGTGATGGGCATGGGTCTGAACTCTTTGGATTATTCATTGAATGATACAGATGAAGAACACCTTCAAGAGGCAAAAACCAAACTTGATGCCCTCACCCCGAATATTAAAGCGATAGTGGGAGATGAAAGCCGCATGCTATTGGAAGCCCAGGAGGCGGCGATTGGTCTTGTTTGGTCGGGAGTTGCTTCTGAAATCATGGCTGAAAATGAAGATCTCGAATACGTTGTTCCAAAAGAGGGGTCCAATTTATGGTTTGATAATATGGTCATTCCGAAAACAACGAAAAATGTCGATGCGGCCCACCAGTTCATCAACTTCATGCTGGACCCGAAAGTTGCAGCTCAAAATGCTGAATATGTAAGTTACTCGACACCTAATAAAGAAGCACTTAAATATATGCCTGAAGAAGTGGTTAAGGATGAACGTTTCTATCCATCACCTGAACTGACGAAGAAACTGGAAGTGTACGAAAACCTTGGGAAGAAAAACTTGGCCCGTTACAATGAACTCTTCCTTGAATTCAAGATGCATCGTAAATAACAAAATAAACAAAGCATGGTGTAGGAATTCCCTCCGTACACCATGCTTTTTCGTTTGCTCGAAATTTACGAGTATTGCTCGAAACTTACGAGTGAAAGCCGAATTATGCTCTGTTACCTATATATCTAAAGTTGATATAACGGTATAATACCATTTTTTGTAATGATCAACCAAAATTTAATGTAAATCCATAACAGAATGAAAGGCTCTAAAATATCTGCAGAGATATAAGTATGTTAGTATAATGATAGAGTTCATACATATTGAAGGTTAAGTTAAAGTCTTAAGGATTAATTAATATTTACAAGCTATCATAATAGAAAACTTAAGGGAGACTATTCATGAAACTATTAAAAAGCACGAAGGCATATATATGGGCAGGGAGCATTTTAATCATTGCCGGGATCATGGCATTTGCGATGATTTCGTCCATGGATAAGACAATTGCGAGTATCGATGGCAAGAAAATCAATGAGGATGAGCTGTATGACGCGCTTGTTGCGGGATACGGAGCAGATACTTTAGACCTGCTAATTACGAATAAATTGGTGGAATTGGAAGCGGAAAAAGCAGGAATCAAAATTAAGGATGAAGAAATCCAGAAAGAAATCGATGTTATGGTTGAGTCCTATGGTGATGAAAAGTCGTTAAAAGAACAATTGGAAGCAAGCGGTTCTTCAATGGATGCTTTAAAAAAGGACATCGTGGTTTACCTGCAAACGAAAAAATTGGTCGAACCGAGAATTACTGTAACGGACGATGAAATCAGTACGTATTTTGAAGATAATAAAGATACATTTGCTCAAGCGGAACAAGTGGAAGCTAGTCATATTTTAGTCGAAGACGAAAAAACGGCTAAAAAGGTTGCGAAAGAACTTGCGGCAGGCGGTGATTTCGCTAAGTTGGCAGCTGAATATTCCACTGATACTGAAACTGCGGATAACGGTGGAAGTCTGGGGTATTTTGGAAAAGGCGATATGGTGGAAGAGTTTGAAGATGTTGCCTTTGATCTTGATATAAATAAAGTCAGTGATCCAGTCAAAACCGAATATGGGTACCATATCATAAAAGTAACCGGTAAGAAGGAAGCAAAAAAAGCTAATTTAGAAGACAGTAAAGAAGTAATTAAAGAAACGCTTCTTTCTGAAAGATTACAAGAGGAATATCCAGTTTGGTTAGCCGAAGTGAAAAAAGACCATGAAATAACGAATAAATTGGAGGACTCTAACTAAGGTATCAAGTGAAGGATATACCGAAACAAAGAAGCTGAGGCAAAATGCCTCAGCTTTTATTATGGCTTGTACGATTTGGATGTTGATTTCCGCTTCAGGCACTCGCTTATCCAGAGGCGGTCGTGGAGCCTCCTCGGCATGCGCCTGCGGGGTCTCCCCTAGACGCGCTTTTCTAAGCAGGAGTCTCGTACCTTTCACTCCAATCAACTCTGTTTTTAAATTTAGATAAAACCATCCCTATTTAGTTGAAGGTGTTGTTTTGGTTGTTCGGGAACTTCATTTGATGAAACGCACATTTTCCGGGCCCATTTTCTCTACAAAAAAAGCTGAGGTATAATGCCTCAGCTTTTTTATATATTAGAAGTTGGATGAGATGGATTTTTGATTGGATAATCCTGATTTTTTAACGATTTCATCACTCTCTTTTTCACCTTTATCATTATTGGATTTCAATGATTGTGCTGGCGTTTCTTTCAGCTGTTTACCGGCAACGACCACTTTTGAACTGATGTCTTTTAATTCACTTGTTGCGTCCTTCGCTGTACCAAGGGCATCAGTGGAGATATCCTTTACTTCGGATACTTTACCCACCACGTCTTCATTGACGGTTTCATATAGTGTTTCAACGTCATTGATTGCCTCTTTAATCGTCTCCGTTGCCCCTTTGACTCCTGATACCATCTTTTCCTTCATTTCGCCGGGATTTTCCTTGACCTGTTCAATCATATTCATGGAGTTGTCTTTTAAAAGGACGGCAGATCGCTTTACTTTATTTCTCGTGTTGGAGTCGAGCAAGGTCAATGCACCGCCGACAAGCCCCCCGATTAGAATCCCTTTTAAAAGTTTGCTATTCGTTTGAGTTTCGATAGTTGTTTGAGTCATTTATATTTCCTCCTTTAGAATAGTAGATTGTTTGCTTATTTTGGGTTTTCCCTTATTTACCATAAGTTAAACTGGAAATAATAAACTATCATGGGATTGACATGATAAATAAAACAATAGTACTCTACATATAGTTAAATGACTGAACTACTTTTTGAGAGGTGCAACGATGACGAATGAAAAAGTTTCTGGATTGATTGATCGATATATGAAGGTTTCTTTCTATGTCAATAAGATGGGGGAGCTTTTAATAAAAGATCAGATTTGTGATGTGCTGACGAACGAACAATACTATACTTTACGGTTCATTCAACAACAGCGGTTGTGTACATCGACGGAAATCAGTGATGCCTTTTATATTAATAAGAGTGCCGTCACGTCCAACATCAACAGGCTGGAAGGCAAAGGATTGATAGAACGGGAACAGGACCAGGTTGACCGAAGGGTCTTCCATTTGAAGCTTTCCAAAGAGGGGGAAGCGTTGTTACAGGAAACGGAAAATAAGATTCATAAATTGGTAGAGAGCATCATGACGAAATTCGATTATGAAGAGATTGTTAAATTCCTTGATACATATGAGAAGCTTTCACAAATTTTCATTCAAATGAAGAATGAGGAATGGGAGGAATATAAATGAGGAGGATCATAAAGGGAAGATGGCTGGTCATTATCGCTTGGGTTGCCATTACGGCAGGTTTATTGTTTGCGGCACCGAATATGGCGGAGCTTGTCCGGAATAAGGGCCAGCTGGATGTACCGGCAGAGTATTCCTCTGGGATGGCCAATGAGCTAATGAAAGAGATTCAGGATAAGGATGAGTCACAAGTGGCTCTCGTATTTCATGGTGATAAGAAGCTGTCTTCCCCGGAATTGAAAGAGATTGAGATAGCGATCCAAAACCTTGAAAAGAATAAAGCGGAGCTTGGCATCAAAGAGGTCATGACCCATTTTAAAGAGCCCTCGCTAAAAGGTCAGTTGGTCTCGGAGAACGAAACAACGGTTTTGACATCCATCACGATGGTCAAGGGGGACCGAGAAGCTAAGGAAGTGATCGATGCCCTTTATAAAGAGCTGGAGCAAGTGGATGTCGAGCATTATTACACAAGCAGCTGGATGATCGATGAAGATCTTAATGCCAATTCCCAAGAAGGGCTGAAGAAAACTGAAGGCATCACGGTTGTCTTCATTCTGGCTGTATTGCTGATAGTCTTCCGTTCAGTGGTGGCACCGGTCATTCCGTTGGTAACGGTAGGTTTCACTTATTTATGCTCCCAATCCATCGTCTCATTCCTGGTGGATAAATGGGACTTTCCGATTTCGTCTTACACCCAAATATTCCTGGTAGGTATTTTATTTGGAATCGGGACTGATTATTGCATCCTGCTGCTTAGTCGTTTCAAGGAAGAGCTATCGTCACAGGAGTCCTTGCCTGAAGCGATCGTTGAGACGTACCGAACTGCCGGTAAGACTATCTTCTTCAGCGGGCTGACCGTAATGATTGGCTTTGCGGCAATTGGTTTTTCTACTTTTAAGCTCTATCAATCTGCGGCGGCCGTTGCCATAGGGGTCTTCATTTTAATGATCGCCCTTTATACGATCGTTCCATTTTTCATGGCGGTTCTTGGCAAAAAGCTATTCTGGCCGGCAAAAGGGAAACTTGAGCATAGTGAAAGTAAACTATGGGGAATTCTCGGTAACTTCTCCTTGAACCGCCCATTATTGGCGCTTATGATCGTCGCAATCGTCTGTGTTCCCTTTTTGTTTATGTATGATGGGAAGATTTCTTATAACTCCCTTGAAGAAGCGGGTGATGATGTTCCTTCCATCATGGCATTTAATATCATTTCCGATGAATTCGGACCGGGACAATCGGTGCCAACACAGATTGTCATAAAGAATGACGAACGCATGGATTCGGAAGAGTACGTCGCACTTGCTGAAAAAATCAGCCAGGAAGTAGTCAAGGTGGATGAAGTCGATGTAGTTCGATCCATGACCCGCCCGACAGGTGAACCGATTAAGGATTTATTTGTAGCGAACCAGGCCGAAACCTTGGAAAAGGGAATCGGGGAAGGAAATGAAGGCATTAAACAAATCAGCGATGGATTGAAAACGGCAGGGAGTGAGCTTTCCGATTCAGGACCGCGATTGAAGCAAGCGACGGACGGAATAGGGGGACTCATATCCGGGACCAATGAATTAAAGAGCGGCGTAGGTCAGGTGGAGAAGGCGTTAACAAGCATTGAAGCAGGCATTCGTGATGGGTCTTCAGGAACCGGGGACATAAAAAACGGATTGAATGAGGTCAAGGCAAACTTGGTTAAGCTCGCCACCGGAAGCGGACAGCTTCTCGAAGGCTATAAACAATCTGCTAATGGGTTAAGTGAGCTCACAGGTCAATATAAAGAAATTCAAACTAACCTTACGGGTGTATCACAAAGCCTTGCCGGTTTAAATCCTTCTTTTGAGCAAATGGAAGCCACTCATCCAGAATTACAGGCTGATCAGTCCTATCAAACGATCAAGCAAACAGTGCAAGGGGCACAGGGTGGCTTGGAGCCCATGGCAGCAGGCCTTTCAGAGCTCAATAGGAATCTTGGTTCAGTGTCCGGCGGTTTGAATACAGCGAATGAAAATATGGAAGAAATCGTAAAGGGTCAAAATTCTCTTGGGGAGGGCCTGAACCAATTGATTTCAGGCGTTGACAATTTACAAAAGGGTCTAAGCACCATGGCTAATGGTCAGGGGGAAGTCATAAATAATCTGTCAGGATTTAAAGGAGGCCTTACTAGCTTAAGTAATGGGCAGCAAGAACTCCTAAATGGTTTTTCAAGCCTGGGCGGGCAGCTTACTGATTTGACTGATGGCTTAAATGAAAGTGCGGATGGTCTGAATGAAGTCCATGATGGACTATCGTCCGCACAGGGTTATTTATCAGGGCTGGCAAAAACGGATAAAACGGTAACAGGCATGTACATTCCCAAAGAAGTAGTGGAAAGCGAAGAATTCGGGGAAGCATTGAACGCGTATTTATCTGAAGATGGTAAAACCATGACCATGGATGTGGTATTCAAGGCGAATCCTTATTCCAATGATGCAATCGAGCGAATTGATTCGATTGAGGCAACCGTTGAAAGAGTAACGAAAGATACAAAGCTTGAAAACGCGCAGGTGGCGATAGGGGGAATCACAAGTACACATCATGACTTGGGCATGATGTCTGGGGAGGATTTCTCAAGGACGGTCGTTTTGATGCTGTCGGGTATTGCAATCATTCTCTTTTTCATGCTGCGATCCTTGATCATGCCTGTCTATTTGATAGTGTCGCTCGTTTTGACTTATTATACAGCGGCAGCCATTACAGAGTTGATTTTTGTTAATATTCTCGGTTATGCCGGCATTGGCTGGGCAGTTCCTTTCTTTGCCTTCGTCATCTTGATTGCCCTTGGCATTGACTATAGCATTTTCTTGATGGATCGCTTTAACGAGTGGAAAGATAAGCCGGTCAAGGAAGCGATGTTGCTGTCCATGAGAAAAATGGGAACGGTGATCATCTCGGCGGCTGTCATTCTGGGCGGAACCTTTGCTGCCATGATGCCAGCAGGAGTTTTATCGCTCTTGGAGATAGCCACTTTAATATTGGTGGGGCTTGCTTTATATGCGTTTGTCATCTTGCCATTGTTTATACCGGTTATGGTTGCAACGTTTGGAAACGCGAATTGGTGGCCGTTTTTAAAAAATAAGGAATCAAAGGGACTATAAAATAAAGAAGGCCTCCATTCGGATGCCTCCAGACTGTAGACAAAAGGGTTTCGGAATGCTCCAATTCCGAAACCCTTTTTTCGCCCGTGGAGGAAGAAATACCAATCATAAGTTCCATCATACACATAATCAGGCGTACTGGTTTTGTAAGCTGCATCTTCAACAGCTTCAGGTTTTCCAATTTTCTCAATCGGTGTTACTCTCGTCCACAACACAAATTTGTTATGGTTTGCTGGTGCATGAAACGAATGTGTGGGATCAACAAATACATGCCCTGCACTCATTCGTTAAATGAAACATTTAGTTAAGAGGGATGAAAAAGTGTTTGAATAAAAGTTGCAGAAAGACAGTTGGCCCATGGAGTTCTGTCTAATTACTAAAACTCTGTTGACTGGAACGGAAGGTGCGAGACTCCTGCTGGAATACGAGTGCAGGGGAGACACCGCAGGCAGGCGCAAACTCCGAGGTGGCTCCCCGGACCCCGGACCGCCCGCGGAAAGCGATGCCTGCAGTGGAATTCAACGCTCAACTTCCAAACTCTCAAAAAAACTGTAGACCAACTCGATGGAGTTTGCCTACAGTAAGAAATAAACAACCGAAACAAAAAAATATGTATTCCATTTCATAATTGGGGGATTCTTGTTTTATATTTCGCGATGATCTTTTGATTGTGTTCATCTGCCCCTTCGATATTACTGCTTAGGAATACGGGAGGGGTTTCCCCTGATTCAATAATCGTTTGGATGACTTGCGTGAAAACCATATTGAGGAGAACGGCCCCGACCACGGTCGATCCGGAACCAAAAGGTATATTATTTGATTTCAGTAATGTGTCACCTTTGGCAATATGATTGTCTATGACCAAATCAACAACATCGTGGAGATAATGCTTCTGTTTATGCCGTGAAGAACAACTTTTTGCATACTCCGGAGACGTTAGTCCAATAACGAATGCCCCTTTTTCTTTTGCGATAGTGGCTACATCTATCGGAACGGGATTTACGCCGGATGACGAAATGACAATACAAACATCACCAGGACGGATATCTTCATCATTCATGAATTTCTCTGATAGGTCATTTTGGCGTTCAAGTTGGGATGATCTTGAAGCTCCTTTAAAAAGCATTAGATCTTCAACGAAAATTGGACGAATTGCGGCTAACCCACCAGCCCGGTAGAATACCTCTTCGGTCAAAATGTGGGAGTGTCCGCTTCCGAATAAATGGATGATCCCATCCGACATGACTGCTTTTGAGATATGTTTCACAGATTCCTTAATGGATTGCTTTTCCTGTTCTCCCACAGTTGTGAGTAAAGCCTGCACTTCTTCAAAGTATGAGTTCATATATGTGACACCCTCCGATTACCTTTGGCAATTAAAAGACTATAGCTATGAAAATATTCCATTTTATCTGCTTATGTTGATAGTGAACTTATACCTGTCCGCACGATAAGCCGATTTAACATATTCAAGGGGAGTTCCGTCTATTAAGAACGTATTCCTTTGAATGAATAATATGGGTGAGTGCTTTGGAATTGCTAAATGGGTCACTTCCAATTCAGAAGCAATCGATGATTCCAACGTTTGTGAAGCATAGTCTATCTTTAGTTTAACGTATTTCTCCACATATTGGTAAAGGGAAAGGTTAATGATTTCTTCCGTTAATCCTTTAATTAAATTGGCAGACATGTACACGGTCTCGAGCGCCATTGGAACATCATCAGCCAACCGAATGCGTTTTATTTCATAAACGGGAGCATAAAGGGAAATGTGCAATTCACTGGCAATCTTCTTATCAGCCGGAATGATTTCAAAGCTCAGCAGCTTGCTGCTTGGGTTTAATCCCCTGGCCTTCATGTCCTCGGTAAAACTGGTCAGCCCATTGAGCTGCTGCTCCAATTTCTTATCGGCGACAAAGGTTCCCCTTCCTTTCTGACGGTATAAGTATCCGTCATTCACCAAATTATTTATGGCTTGGCGGACGGTCATCCGGCTAATTTCGAATTGCTCGGCATATTCACGTTCAGATGGAAGGGCATCGTGCGCTTGGAACTCACCGTTTTCTATTTTTCTTTTTATTTGTTCTTCGATTTGAAAATAAATCGGAAGAGGTGAGTTTTTATCAATCATCGACTTTCGCTCCTTTAGGGTATTATCACTCCGGATAACGCTTTTTGGTCTGCGATAATTGTAACACTATTATGTTTTTTTAGGATAGATGCAGGAAATTCCTCTGAAATGTCACCGTGTATCAATTTCTTCAGTGTTTCGGCTTTTTCTTCACCAGAAATCAGCAGCAGAATTTCTTTGCTTTTCATGATTGTTGAAATGCCCATCGTAACGGCATGTGTCGGAACTTCGTCTATGGAGTCGAAATAACGTGCATTCGCTTGGCGCGTCGAATCTTCAAGTGTCACGACATGTGTACCGGATGTGAAGAAAGTTCCAGGTTCATTAAAACCAATATGGCCATTTTGGCCAATGCCAAGTATCTGAAGATCGATCCCGCCCACGGAATCAATCATTTCGTCATACCGTTGACATTCTCCATTCGTGTCATCGGCTGTGCCATTAGGCAGGTGAGTACGCTCTTTATTTATATTGATGTGAGTGAATAAGGAATCATCCATATAAAAATGGTAACTGTTTGGATCATTTGGTTTTAAGCCGATATACTCGTCAAGGTTAAAAGACGTTACATGTTCATATGAAGTATGATTACGCACGTGATCTTCAATCAAATTATCGTACATTCCTTTAGGGGTGCCGCCTGTTGCAAGGCCCAATTTGATATTCGGATTTCCTTTGACTTTTCCGATCACTATTTCTGCGGCTGTCCGGCTCATTTCCGTGTAGTCCTGCACTTGTATGATATTCATTATACATTCTCCTTTTTAAAAGCTAAATTTCCTCTGCAGAAAGTCATTTCAACGTCCAAGCGGTCATTCAATATTACAAGATCTGCGTCTTTGCCGACTTGGATGCTTCCTTTTCTGTCAAAAATCCGGAGTTGTTTGGCAGGGTTTTCCGCCGTCATTTTTATAATGTCAGTCATGGAACAACCGGTATATTCCATTGTGTTCTTGATGGCATCGTTCATTTTCAATATACTGCCGGCTAGTGTGCCGTCTGAAAGCGTTGCTTTCGTTTCGTCAACATTAACAGGCTGACCACCTAAATCATAGGTTCCCTTTTCAAGCCATTTGGCTCGAAGTGAGTCCGTTATCAGTATCATTCGTTCGCTGGTAATTTGGTTATATGCGAGCTTGATCATTTCCGGCCTGCAGTGAATGCCGTCAGCAATAAGTTCAACATATAGCTCATCACGAAGATAAGCAGCTCCCAAAACGCCAGGTTCGCGGTGATGGAGTCCACGCATCCCATTATAAAGATGTGTAACGTGGGTAGTCCCTGCCTGGATTGCTTCATCTATTTGGTCATATGTTGCATCTGAATGGCCGATGGAGGCGACGACGCCAGTTCCCCTTAAGTGGGCGGCAAGATCTAATCCGTTCGGTTGTTCAGGAGCAAGCGTTACAAGCTTGATTTGATTTTCGGCCATTTCCTGCCATCTTTTAAATAGAGTGACATCAGGATCAACGATATAATCCTCAGGCTGTGCTCCTTTACGGGCCGGTGAAATGAAAGGACCTTCTAAATGTACTCCAACTATTTCAGCATTTTCCTGAGTTTGATTTTCGATATATTTACCAGCATTAAGAAGTGCTGATTCAATGGCTTGGGTGGATTGGGTCATTGTAGTGGCCAGAAAGCTGGTGGTTCCTTCTTTAGGAAGGGTCTTAGCCATTATGGATAATGCGTCATGTGTGGCATCCATTGCATCGGAATTGGATGCTCCGTGAATATGAATGTCGATGGCACCGGGAATTACCTGATAATCCGGTGAAAGAGTAATCACCTTGGCATCATCGTCCTGTTTGTATTGGCTGGCTGGACCAACTTCGGCAATTTTTCCATCCACGACTTTAATGTACCCATTTTTGTATGTTTCCTTTTCGCTGTGAACCATCAGATTATTAATAATGAATGTTTTCATACATAATCTCCTTTATGAAAGTAAAACTTAATGAATGAGTCATGAAATGGTCTCATATATTTTGCCCTCATTTTATCGTTTTTATTAAAAGTTGTCTAGACCAGTTAAGGGGTATCAAGAACAAAAATGATATTTTTACTATGTTTTCGAAGAATATAGTATATTTACAAGTAAATTGGTATAGACATCTATATATTTTCTGTGCTAGTATAATCCCAAAGAAAAGTTATTATATTGATAAAATGAAAACGCTTAATACATCTTGTTTTTGATCAAAGAAGTTAGGTACAAGGGAGATGAGTTCCATGTTAAATTTTTTACAAAAGATTGGGAAAGCTTTAATGTTACCGATTGCCGTTTTACCAGCAGCCGCGTTATTGCTTCGTTTAGGGCAACCGGATTTACTTGATATTGCCTTTATTGCCGCAGCTGGAAAGGCGATATTCGATAACCTTGCGATATTGTTCGCCTTGGGAATAGCGATTGGATTATCCAAAGATGGAAGTGGCGCTGCGGCATTATCAGGTCTTGTTGGATACTTTGTATTAACGAATGGTACACAAGCGATTGATAAAGAAATCAACATGGCTGTTTTAGGCGGTATTATATCGGGTATAGTTGCCGCTCTTCTATATAATAGATACTCCGACATAAGACTCCCTGAATGGCTTGGATTCTTTTCAGGGAAACGATTCGTCCCGATCATCACTTCGCTTGCGATGATCATACTTGCGGGAATATTCGGTTTTGTGTGGCCGCCGATTCAAGATGTTATAAATAGTGTCGGTGACTGGATTACAGGTGCAGGGGCATTGGGTGCCGGCGTATTCGGCGTATTGAATCGCTTATTGCTTCCAGTTGGATTGCATCATGTCTTGAATAGTATGGTTTGGTTCGTCTTTGGTGAGTACAATGGAGCGACGGGTGATATAAATCGTTTCTTCGCAGGGGACCCGACTGCTGGGCCCTTCATGACCGGCTTTTTCCCGATCATGATGTTCGGTCTTCCAGCTGCAGCATTAGCGATGATTGCAGCTGCTAAGAAAGAGAAACGTAAATTGGTGACAGGGATGCTTGTTGGATTGGCTTTCACTTCTTTCCTTACAGGAATCACTGAACCGATTGAATTTCTTTTCATGTTCATCGCACCGGTGTTATATGTAATACATGCCCTTTTAACCGGGGTCTCTCTGGCACTTGCTGTTATATTGGATATCCATCATGGGTTTGGATTCTCCGCAGGAGCCATTGATTATTTCTTGAACTTTGGTATTGCGCAAAAACCGCTATGGTTAATCCCGATTGGATTGGTATACGCGGCAGTTTACTTCGTGATTTTCTATTTTGTCATCAAGATCATGGATTTAAAAACACCTGGCCGTGAAGACGATGAGGAAGAAGTGGAAGAAGAAACTATTGTGAAAACAGGGGATAAATATACCGATATGGGATCGCTTTTCATTCAAGATCTTGGCGGTAAAGAGAATATAAAGCTAATTGATAACTGTGCAACACGCTTGCGTTTACAAGTGGCCGATTCAGGAAATGTGAATGAAGCAGCCTTAAAACGGCATGGTGCCCGCGGTGTCATGAAGTTGAATAAATCGAGTGTACAGGTCATTGTTGGAACGAATGTTGAATTCGTTGCAAATGCAATGAAACAGCTTGTCAAGGATGGAGTCGACCCAAGCCAAGTGAAAACAAGTCCATCTGCACAAGTGGCAGAGGATATAGTAGAGGAAAACCAAGTTTTGGGTGCAAATGACTTTGTCCTTCCAATTGAAGGAACCATTTTACCGATAGAACAAGTTCCCGATCAAGTGTTTGCCATGAAAATGATGGGGGATGGCTTTGCTATCGAGCCAGTCAACGGAAAACTAGTATCTCCAATCGATGGGGAAGTGCTAAGTATCTTCCCGACAAATCATGCACTGGGCTTGAAAATGGATAATGGTCTGGAAATTCTGATCCATGTTGGTTTGGATACAGTTAAATTAAATGGAGAAGGGTTCACAGCTCTTGTTCAAGAAGGCCAAAGAATAACAAAGGGAACACCTCTTTTGGAAATTGATTTAGATTTCATTAAACGGAATGCACCATCAACGGTCACTCCTATTATATTCACTAACTTACCTGAAGGAACGGCAGTGAAGTTGCAAAAGTCAGGGATCCAGAAACAAAATACACCAGATATCATCCAGTTGGAAAAACTATAAATTTGTCTAAAGGGATGTCGACTTGTCGACATCCCTTTAGACTGTAGACAAACTCAAAGAAAAGTGAGTTTGCCTGCAGTTTTTTTATGACTTGTACAATTTGGATGTTGATTTCCAAATCCAGGAACTCACTTTCCGCGGGCGGTCGAGAAGCCTCCTCGGCTTGCACCTAAGGGTCTCCCCTAGACGCGCTTTTCTAAGCAGGAGTCTCGAACACCCGCTCCAATCAACTATGTTATAAAATTCAGATGGAAACCATGCCCGAGGAGTTTGAATCAGTTGATTCGGGAATATCATTTGATGAATTATACGTTTTACGAACCACACCTTTCAATTGGATAAAACGGCTTCTTTATATACTTCTTGCTGTGATAAATTGTCATAACCAATACAAACGGATGCCCCATTGGCCGGATCTATCATAACCCTTGCATGAATACGAAAGACTTCCTCTAAAACGGCAGGTGTGATGATTTCCCCCGGATTACCGATTTTAACGATTTCCCCTTCCTTCATCGTTATGATTTCATGTGAAAACCGGGACGCATGGTTAATATCATGCAATACCATGACAGTCGTTATTTTTTGTTCTTTATTAAGCTTTTCAACTATTTGCAAAACCTCTAGTTGATGAGCCATATCAAGGTAGGTGGTTGGCCCATCCAAAAATAAAATCTCCGTTTTCTGTGCTAAAGCCATTGCCAGCCAAACCTTTTGTCTTTGACCACCGGATAGTTTGGCGATTTGCCGGTTTCGAAATGGCTGGAAGCCCATCTCTCCATTGGAACAAAAAGTGGTTCCGTGAGGAGGAGAAGTTTCTTTCCCGATTGAATCAAGGAAAGGATGGTGATATTTCCTTTTTTGCTTGGCGTGGGGGAGCTGGAAGGCACCCATAAAAGCGGCACGAATGAAATGCTTTGGAATTATCAAAACGATTATCCTTGAAGGATAGCAGAGTGAATGTTCAATTCAACGAGTCTGAAGGGGAAGGGCATCTTTCAGTTTTGCCGCCTATGATTAATAGGGCTTTGCGTTTTGCTTTGAAAAGAAATGTGACTGGTAAGAAATAGGACTTTCTCAGTAAATCCACGGAAGGCACTTGACCAGTAAGTTATAAATATATATCATTACCTGTAGATTATGATTGATAATGATTATCATTATTGGTTGACTAGTAGATAGCTAACAAACATTCACTATCGAGAATTTGAAAAAATTATGAAGGAGGACAATGACTGATGACCAACCGTTTTGTGAATGAAAATGGGATCTACAATGAATTTATAATTGAAGAAGGTCGAAATTCCCTTTGGCCCGCCTTTTTGGTTATTCCAGAAGGCTGGTCATTGATATATCGAGAGGACTGCTGGAAATACATAAAACTAGTTGCTAGCATTGATGGAACAAAATGAAAGTAAGGATACAAATGGACCCTAAAATAGTAGTTAGCATCGTTTATGTCATAGCGATGTTCATGGTTTCGATGGACGGGACGATTGTCAATGTGATCCTGCCAACGATCAGTAGTGAATTTAACCTTGATCCCTCTTCAGCCAGTGGCATTAATGTTGGATATTTAGTAAGCCTGGCTGTATTCCTTCCGGTAGCTGGGTGGCTTGGGGATCGTTTTGGAACCAAGAAAATCTTCTTGATGGCATTGGGTGTCTTTACGGCAGCCTCCTTTTTATGCGGATTCGCTAATAATCTTCAAACCTTGAATTTGTTCAGGGTTTTGCAGGGGGCAGGAGGCGGGATCCTTACGCCAATTGGAATGGCCATATTATTTAGAACGTTCTCTGTTGAAGAACGCCCAAAGGTGTCCCGTTCCCTTGTGCTTCCCATAGCATTCGCACCAGCTGTTGGTCCGATTGTTGGCGGATTCCTTGCGGAGCAGCTGTCTTGGCGTTGGGCATTTTATATAAATGTCCCTTTCGGAATTATGGTCCTGATATTCGGTGTATGGTTTTTAAAAGAAAATAAAGAATCAACTGCTGGCAGATTGGACATTCCAGGATTCTTATTGTCAGCTGCAGGCTTTTCCATGCTGATGTATGCAATGAGCTTAGGGCCATCTAAAGGATGGGGTTCCCCCGTTATCATGTATACAGGAATTATCGGTGCAGTTCTTGTTCTCTCATTTATTCTATTGGAGCTGCGTGTGAACGAACCGATGCTTGATTTGCGTTTATTATCCGATCGATTGTTTCGGACATTGGGCATCATTTCATTATTTTCAATGGCGGGCTTATTGGGGATGCTCTTCGTGTTCCCGTTAATGTATCAAAGTTCGCTTCATGCTTCAGCTTTAGAAAGCGGGCTGACCACTTTCCCGGAAGCTATAGGTTTGATGGTGGCCTCCCGGATGATGCCTTGGACTACGAAGAAACTGGGCATACATCAGGTGATCCGGATAGGGCTGCTTGGTACAATCATCATTTATACATTGATCAGCATTGTCGGGCCGACAGCCAACCTCTGGTTCCTTCGTGCCTTATTATTTAATGTCGGTATCTGTTTGGGACATACTGTTGTGGCCGTACAGTTTTCCACTTTCACCAATATCAACTCTGCTTCGATGGGAATGGCGGCCACATTGTTCAATGTCCAAAACCGGATTGGCTCTGCCATTGGTGTAGCCATCCTAGCCAGCATTCTGGGGGAAGTGGGCACTAGCTCGATAGGAATGAATGGGGAGCACCATGTTAATGTAATATCCTATCAATTTGCTCTCCTAGGTTCTGTGGCTTTGCTCGTCATAGCCCTATTATTTGCGATGCGTTTGAAAAAGGATGATTTTAAGGCCAAGATATCGAAACAACATATGGCTAAATCCCTTGGTGTAAAACAGGTCAGAAGCGGATAAGTAACCCATTCAGTTAGGTTTCTGGTAAGGGAAGGCCACTGTGATTTTGCCAGTGACTTCCCTTTCATTTTGCTAGCAGCACAGGGACTGCCTACTTAAAATATTAATTAAAGATTGGCTTTGCGGCTCAATACCACATATGAAAAAAGAGCCTGTTTTATTGCAAACAGGCTCTGGAAATTAGTTCTTAAGACTTGGTGGAAAGAGTATTATGCATTCGAGCATATGCCGGTTATTTCCGAAGCGTCAACGATACGCTGAACTTCAGATCCCTCAAGTGTCTCTTTTTTCAATAACTCTTCAACGAGCTCTTCATACTGTAGGCGATTCGAGTCAATCAACATTTCCGTTTCCTGAATCGCTTTCGTGAATAATTCCTGCATCTTTTGCTCTTTCTCACCTTTATTGAAGGTGAGGGTGAATCCATCTTGAAGCATTCCGGTATCGACCATTTGTTCCAGCAGATGTTTCGCCTGCTGTACATCTCCGCCTACACCTATGCTATGTTCCCCTAAATACATTCTTTCCGCCACGCCGCCTGCCAAGATCATTTTGACTTGATCGAGCAATTCACTGGCTGTTGCCAAATGGAGTTCTTTTGGTATCGGGGCTACATATCCAAGGGCTTCCCCACGCGGAATGATGGTTGCCTTTCTAACGGAACCAGGCTTTGTCAAAGCAGCAATCAGGGCATGTCCACTTTCATGGATGGCCACACGCCGCTTCGTATCCGCATCATTCAAGGTACGTGATGTCGCTCCAAGTATCGTACGGTCAATCGCGTAATCAAGATCCTGTTTACGAATCATATCCTGTTCATTCCTCAGGGCATGACGTGAGGCAGTATCGAACAGGGAGCTTAAGTCAGCGCCGGAGAAACCGGATGTACTTTCAGCCAATTCATCCAGGGAAGCCAGGACATCTGTCGCTAGACGCTTTCCCTTCGTATGGATATCGATGATTTCCTTTCTTCCTTGTGTATCCGGAAGTGGGACTTGGAAAGAGAAATCGATCCTGCCAGGACGTAGAAATGCCTCATCGAGCATATCTTTCCGGTTGGTCGCTGCAATGAATAAAATGCCTTCATTTGGATGGCCCCCATCCAATTGGACAAGCAGTTCGGTTAACGTTTTTTCGCCTTCTTCCCCGCCTTGGGTTTTCCTTTTACCAGCCAATGCGTCCACTTCATCGATGAAAATGACAGCTGGCGATTGCTTACGTGCATTTTGGAAAAGGCTGCGGACTCGGGCTGCACCGACTCCAACAAACATTTCGTTGAAGGCTGAACCGCTCGTTGAGAAGAAGTTTGCACCAAGCTCTTTTGCAATTGCCTGTGCAAGCAGCGTTTTACCCGTTCCAGGAGGGCCGTATAATAAAATGCCTTGAGGCGGCTTAATTCCAATTTTAGCTGAACGTTCAGGTTCCTTTAGTGTAGTAAGTGTCTGAAGGATCTCCTGTTTGATTTCGGATTGCAAACCGCCTACATCATCCAAAGTTATCTCTGGCAGGGGTTTTGGGGTGGAAAGGCTTTGTTTTTTGCTGCCGATCCGCAATCCGCCCTTTGATTTTTTCTGTATAATGACACCGGTTGTGACGAGGGCCGCCATTAACCCGCCTAAAATCCATAATGCTGATTTATTAGTTGATGAAAAAGAATATTGAACGTTATAAGTTTCGACAAGTTTATTGATCATTTGACTGTTGGGAGGAATACTTGAAACGTATTCTCCATCTGGTGTGGAAATGTGAAGAGTGCCATTTCTTTTTTCTTCAATGGTGACAGGAGCTCCATTTTGGGCTTTAATCGTTTTTTCCACCGATGAAAAAGGAATGACCATATCCTTTGACTGAGTAACAGCATACCAACTGATTCCAGCAATTATCACAATGAGAGCCGTAAGGAACGGCAGCAATTTCGAAACTAATTTAGAGTTCGAGTTCAATTTTTCATCTCCTTTAAGTATATATATTCAGTATAAAATTTTTAAACATGTAATCTATAGGTCTTTGTACCTTAAATTAAAGGTAAATAATGTTAAAGGAAAGAAATAACACTTATGTATGAGAGTTTAAATAGTCCGGAATTTAGAAATATTTAATCTATCCGGGATATTAGACTTTTTAAATGCGAAATGCTAAAGTGAAATGGTCTAAGTCATGAAAAAATAAAATGGTAGAAGAGTGTGAAGTTCTATGAGTAAATTTATAAAAGACTATATGATTACGATGAAGGATATCGTTAGAGAAGGGGATCCCATTCTGCGTCAGGTAACGGATGAAGTTAGCCTGCCGATTTCGGATGAAGATCGTGAAACGCTGGAATGCATGATGCAATACCTGAAAAACAGTCAGGATCCAAAACTCCAAAAGAAGTTCAACTTGCGTGAAGGAGTTGGGTTGTCTGCCAATCAGATAGGCTTGAATAAACGCATGTTCGTCATGTATTTTCCCGACGAAAAGGGGAAGCTGTTTGAATATGCCCTTGTGAATCCGAAAATCATCAGCCATTCCGCCACAATGATCTATTTACCGCAAAGTGAAGGCTGCCTTTCTGTCGACCGTGATATTAAAGGATATGTACCGCGTTATGAACGGGTTAAAATCAAAGCTTTTGACGGTAATGGTGAGGAAATAGAGATGCGGCTGAAGGGCTTTGCTGCAATCGTGTTTCAACATGAGCTAGATCATTTGAACGGGATGATGTTTTATGACCGGATCAATACCGAAAACCCTTTCAAGCTTCCGGAAAACGTGGAAGTGAAAAGTCTGTAAAACCCAAAAAGGCAAAGCGCCATGCTTTGCCTTTTTACCGTTTTATGGCTTTAGGAAACATATCTTCTTCCATATGCTTCAGCAAATCACTGAAAATGGCCAGGCTCATTTGCTGGTATCCTTCTGAAGTGAGGTGGATGCCATCATCGCTAATCAAGGGACCCAAGTCACCGGAGGATTTAATATGGGAACGGACGTCGATCAAAGGCACCTTTAGTTCCTCTGCAAGGCTTTTCAATTGGCGATTATACATCCCATGCCAATGTTCAATACCGCCGACATGGGAAACGAAATGCCCGATTGAATGACCGAACTTATCGGCGATGGATCTGTAATATCTGGCAGGATCCAGTGGCGGAAGAGTTAAAAGGAAAGGGGTTATATGCTTGTCCTGAACCTGCTTGACAAGTTGTGTGACATTTTCCAGGTAGCGTTCGATTGGAACGATGGGCTCATGGTCACCTTCTGGATTCTTGGCTACTTCGTCCCAATGGAAGTTACAGTCATTTCCACCGACCTCTATTAATACGATATCGGGATTTTCCGACATGACGTCTTTCTCGATCCGGCTTACCAACAGGTCGGAGTTATCATTGAAAACCCCTTTATTCAAAACTTCGACGAATGGCAAAGATTCTGTTAGCTTAGCTAAAGAGTTTGGATAATTTTCTTTAATGATGCGAAGGCGCCCCCTAACATAAGAGATGCCTCTGGTTAAACTGTCTCCAAAACATACGATCTTCAAACTTCTCACCTCGGTATGTGAATGTGTTACTTATATTTTAGTAGTGGAATGATATTTCGGCAATCTTCACCTCCTTTATAGAAGGGAGATGAAAATACAAAAAGCGCTGGGAGTGCAGCGCTTTTTGTTTATTGTAAGGATTCCTTTTTTGAAGGTGTTTCCACCCTTGTTTTTCCCATGAAGAACACAGTGATTGCAGCAAGACCGATCGGAATGAGAGCCAAGGTGAATATCAATGATATCGAATCGGACATCGCATGAACGATTTTATCCAGGATAAAGTCCGGAATCTCGGCACGTGCTTCCGATTGGAAGAGCTGACGTGGGTCATCCATCAAGCCGGCTGTATCCGGACCTCCTTGCATTCCTTTAAATGCATCCGTCATTTTACTTTGGAATACATTGGTTTGAATCGCTCCATAAATCGTTACACCGAGTGTCATCCCAAATGACCGGAGGAATGAGTTTGTTGAATTGGCAGACCCCCTGAATCTAGGTTCCAAGTTGTGAATGGACGCAATAGGCAAAAGGGAGAAAGAAAAGCCCATGCCAAATCCAGTCAGAATCATGTACAAAGTTAATAAAGTCCTGCTGGTATCAGGGGTGATGGTCCCTAATAGAAGCATACCTGCAAAATAACAGATGACGGAAATCGTCATTAAGTTGCGAAAGCTTGTCTTTGTATTGAATATCCCGCCAATTGCACTGCCGAATACAGAACCAAGCATCATGGGAGTTAGGATCAGTCCGGCATTTGTTGCGGAACCACCGTAAACTGCCTGCACGAAAATCGGGATATAAACGGTTAAAATAATGAATGTGCCGCCATATAGAATGGCTAAAATCTGAGAAGTGGCAAATAATCGTCTTTTAAACAGCCATAATGAAATGATTGGATCTTTTGCTCTTTTTTCGAAAAAGAAAAATGAAACGAAGAAAACCACAAAACTGGCAAACAGGCCTATGATGGGAGAGGAACTCCAACCATACTCCCCGCCTAGTTCAAGAGCGAACATTAAGCTAATAACGGCTATGACGAGAGTTGCTGCGCCACCCCAATCAATTTTTTGCTCCTGGGTGTTGGGTGACTCCTTGTAATAATTCCAGATGAAAAATAAAGAAATGATTCCAATCGGAACATTGACGTAGAAAATCCAGTGCCAGCTGGAGTATTCAGTAATATAAGCACCTAAAAGTGGTCCCAATACACTTGATGCCCCAAATACAGCACCAAAAAGGCCAGTTAATTTTCCCCTTTTTTCAGGTGGGAAAATATCAAAAATAATCGTAAAGGCTATAGGCATCAAGGCGCCTCCGCCGATCCCTTGGATTGCACGGAAGATACTTAACTGCACTATGCTCTGAGCCATGCCGCATAATGCGGAACCAATCAAAAAGACTATAAGTCCGAAAATAAAAAACCTCTTTCTACCATACATGTCCGAAAGCTTACCGAATATCGGCATACTTGCCATCGTGGCGACCATATAGGCAGATGTCACCCATACAAACTTATCAAATCCGCCTAAATCAGAAACGATCGTTCCCATCGCAGTAGCAACAATCGTATTATCCATTGCTGACATCAGGATACCCAGTAGTAAACCGGCAACAATGAATTTTTGTTTTTTTTGAACGTTCATTTATTTTCCTCCTTCATATCAACCAGCTCATGAATTTCCTTTACATGGTTGAAGGGTAAACGTTAAGATGAAAAAAACCGTTTATCTTGATAATCAAGATAAATTCAAGTGTAAAAGGGGTGGCATTTTATGTCAAGCGATAATAGGCTGAATTCAGCTCTGTTAGAGAGTTTAACACACAGATTGCAGCGGTATGGAATGAGATCCGTTTTATTTCAACAAAATATGGCCCAGAAAATAGGGGTGTCCCATACGGACTTAAAGAGTGCTGAAATATTGAATGAAACAGGACCGATTACCGCTGGTGAATTATCCAAAATTACAGGATTGAGCACGGGTTCGATTACGGCACTGATCAATCGCCTTGAGAAATCGGGTTATGTTAAAAGGGAACGAGATCAATTGGACGGAAGAAAGGTAATGATTATGCCGATACCGGAAAGGCAGGAACAGATTAAATCGCACTATCAATCGCTCTCCATGGCCACAAAAGAATTATGCTCAGCTTATAATGAGCAAGAGCTAATATTGATCAATCAATTTGTTGAGGAAATCACAAAAATCATGGACAAAGAAAATGACAAATTAATGAGTGAGCGTGAAAGGTAGCAGATATATAGGCTGCCTTTTTCATTTTTAGCCAGCTGGTGGTTTATCATACTAAAGGAGAAGGGATAGAGTTGAATATTTTGGAAGGAAATGAATAATGTGATGTTTCCATTAAAATATATATTGATAATGAATTTCATTATCTGCTAATATGAATCTACAAATCATTTCAAAGGGAGAATACAATATGAAGAAAGCAAAGGCGTCATTAGCAGTCTTACTATCAACCAGTCTATTATTTGGCTGTGCGCAGGAAAAGGAAGGAACTAAACCGGCAGATGATAAGGCCAAAGAAGTGAGTGCGAGTAAGCTTGATGGTGTATCTAGCGAGTACCGGGAATATGCCATTGGTGAAATAGAAGAGTTCGTAAACGCAACGGAAGAATTCACCACGGCCGTATCTGACGGTGATATTGAAAAGGCGAAGGAATTATACGCACCAGCACGGATGCATTATGAAAGAGCGGAACCCATCGCTGAAGTTTTTGGCGATCTTGATCCCAAAATAGATGCGCGTAAAGGGGATGTCAAAGATGAAGAATGGGGCGGTTACCATAGGATTGAAATGGGGTTATGGCAAGAAAATACAACGAAAGGATACGAAAAGTTTGCAGATCAATTAATGAGTGATGTCAATTTGCTTCGGGCCAAAGTTGAAACGGTTGAGGTTACACCCGATTTGTTGATCACGGGTGCGGTGGATTTATTGAATGAAGTTTCAACAAGTAAAGTGACAGGAGAAGAGGACCGATATTCCCATACCGATTTATATGATTTCGTGGCTAATGTTGAAGGTGCAGAGAAGATCTATGAACTGCTTACTCCAGCGCTGAAAGAAAAGGATGCGAAGCTTGCTGCGGAAATCCAACAACGTTTTGACGATGTATACGACTTGCTTGAAAAGCATAAAGAAGGGGATGGATACATCTCATATACGGATTTAAAGGAATCTGAAGTCAAAGAGTTAAGTCAAGCAATTGATGCATTGGCTGAACCACTTTCGCAAATAGGGATTGTAACGGAGGAATCTTAATTGAAAGAACATACGCCGAAAGATGAAACCGGACTTTTTACAAAAAAGGTGAGTCGTCGTAACATGCTGAAAACGGCAGGAGTGGGTGGAATCGGAGTCGTGATAGGAGCATCCGGATTTGGCGGGCTGCTGACACTTTCTGAACAAAAGGCGAAGGGACAAACTAAGGATATTGTACCTTTTTATGGAGCGCATCAAGCTGGTATCACCACTGAAGCGCAAGATAACCTTTACTTCGCGTCATTGGAAGTAACCACGGATAAAAGATCAGACTTAATCCAGTTATTCAAGGATTGGACAGAGGCTGCGGCTCAGATGACAGCGGGGAACTTGATTGGTGATACATCACTTAATACGAATATGCCCCCAAAGGATACGGGGGAAGCGAAAGAATTATCACCTTCCAATTTAACGATCACTTTTGGAGTGGGTCCGACCCTGTTTTCGAAGGATGGCAAAGATCGATTTGGTTTGAAATCAAAAAGACCTGCTGAATTAAAGGACCTGCCCCAATTCCCTTTAGATGCTTTAGAAGAAGAATGGAGCGGTGGGGATATTTGTATTCAAGCATGTGCAGATGATCTTCAAGTGGCTTTCCATGCCGTCCGGAACTTAGTGAGGATCGGCAGAGGGAAAGCGATCATTCATTGGGCACAAACAGGTTTTCAACGGACTAAGCAAGCCGATTCACAAAAAACGACACCACGTAACCTTTTCGGGTTTAAGGATGGGACCGTCAATCCGGATACGAATGATGATAATGAAATGAATGAGCATGTTTGGGTGAAGGGCGAGGACGGTCCTGACTGGCTTGTTGGAGGCAGTTATATGGTGGTGCGGCGAATCCAGATGTACATTGAAGTTTGGGACCGGACTATTTTGAAAGAACAAGAAAATACGTTTGGCCGTCATCGCGACAGTGGAGCTCCACTAGGAATGAAAAATGAGTTCGATACCGTGGATCTCGAAGCTAAAGACCCAAATGGAAACCGGATCATTCCAGAAGATTCACATGTAAGTCTCTCCAGAGGGGACGGAAAAGCAAAGATATTGCGGCGTCCATATTCATATGCAGATGGAATGGATCCCAAAACAGGGAGCTTCAATGCAGGCTTGCTATTCATTTGTTTTCAGCGAAACCCAAGTAAACAATTCATACCGATACAAGAGCGACTGGCAAAAAATGATAAGCTCAACGAATATATCGTTCACAGGGGCAGTGCCATGTTCGCTTGTTTACCAGGTGTGAAAAAGGGTGGCTATATCGGGGATTCCCTTTTTGGATAAATATCATTTCAAATGAGGATGTGAAAATCGCCAGCATGGATATTATCCAGTTGGCGATTTTAGTTCATGAATAAGGAGGGACCACTATGACCGTTTCTAGATGGAAGAGTGGAATATTTGTTTTAGTCGTCAGTCTTTTATTTCTTTCGACTGATATTAAGATGGTTTCGGCGGGTGAAAACCATGATCAGCTCTTTGTTTATATTGGCGATAGTTTAATGAAGGTGAAATCAGGCGACCTTGAGGAAGTATCGAAAAATATCGAGCGATTCGAGCAAGATTGGAAAACGATAAAAACGGACAGCGAAAGTGCGAGGAAAGTCGACGAGAAGCTATCCGCAGTAAAACGTGCTGTGAGCGACCGAGCCTCCACAGATGAAATCAAAAAGCGATTATCGGCATTATCAAGTACGCTTGTTATTTATGATACAAACGAAAACCCTGTGGACAAGACTGACTATAAAGAACGGTTACAAGCGATACTTCCATTAATAGATAAGTTGGAGGCTTTGATAACTGAAGGTGACTTTGATCAAGCTAAAGTTCAATATACCAATCTCTTGAATCAATGGACCGATGCAGAGGTCATTGTCAGGGAGAAAAGTGTTGCTACATATGGTGAGTTCGAAACGAAAATGGCCTTTGTGCGGATAGCGATTACCCAAGACCCACCTGATCCGGAAAAAGCCCAAAAAAATCTAACTGAATTGAAGGGTTTAATCGAGGATTTCCTTGCTGGTAAAGTTGAAGTAGGAAGCCAGAATAACACCTATTCACTTGGGGATGTAACACAACTTTTACAAGGAAGTGCAACGGATATTGAAAAGGATGAAATCGATTCTGCCGTTGATAAGCTAAATGAAATCTTAACAATTTGGCCTAATGTAGAAGGGGAGGTTTCCACAAGGGACAGCAAACTTTACAGCGATATGGAAACGAAGGTCCCGACCGCAATCAGCCTATTGCAATCGAAAAATGTAAAGGCGGATGAAGCAAAGGGAATCGTAACCAATTTAAACACAAGGTTACTCCCTTTAATTGAGGATACGGGTTATACAACATGGGATGCAGCTCTGATCCTTTTACGGGAAGGATTGGAAGCACTCTTGATTGTAGCTACATTGCTGTCTTTCCTAAAGAAAATCGGGCAAGCGGACAAACAAAAATGGATTTGGACAGGAGTTGGTGCGGGGTTAGTTGCCAGTTCCATATTGGCGGTCATAATCAATATCGTTTTCTCTCAGATCACGGCTGCTTCAAGCCGGGAATATATTGAGGGAATCACTGGGATAATAGCCGTATTGATGATGTTGACAATTGGTCTTTGGCTTCATAGTAAATCGAACGTCCATGCATGGAATCGATATATCAGCAAGCAAATGAACCAAGCCATTGCGACGGGGAGCATCATCTCTTTCGCTTTAATCAGTTTTCTATCCATCTTCCGTGAAGGTGCCGAGACGATTATCTTTTATGCTGGAATGGCTCCTTATATGGAATTAAAGCAGCTGCTGAGCGGGATTTTCCTTGCCTTCCTCATTTTAGTGGTAATTGGTTTCATCATGCTGCGGTACAGTGTGAAATTACCGATGACCCTATTCTTTAAAGTGGCAACGATACTCATATATGCCTTGGCTTTCAAGATTCTTGGAGTCTCCATCCACTCACTTCAGGTTTCTCAAGTGATACAGACAAATACGATCAGCTCCTTCCCATTTGCAGAAATGATAGGTCTTTATCCAACAATGGAAACGCTGGTGCCGCAAGCTGTATTATTATTGCTGATTGCATTGGCCGCCATTTGGGTCAAAAAGAGTAATTCCTTACGTGCAACCGAATAATAAAATGGGACTGACGAATGTCAGTCCCATTTATGTGTGCTATTAGCGTAGTGATCGGCGATAGGAATATTGCTTCCATTGATAAAGGATGAAGCAGCCGATGCAGAATCCAAGAATGGCTATGAGTGAAGCCATTCCGACCATCAAGGTAAATATATAACCGGTAACATTCCAACCAAGCAAAAAAGAAGTGAATCCAAGTCCTAAGCAAACGACTGCTATTGCCTGGTTGAATTGTTGCTGTGAATGATCTTCAGGAATATAATCGGACGGTTTCTTTTTAAGAAAGAGCTTTGCCAGACGCATCACTGGATTGAAATTAAAGAGAAGACCCAAAAGCCCCGCTGTTAAAGGAATGGCTAATATCCATATTTGTCCCGTCAATAAGGCGGTGGCTGCGCTTAACAAAATGACCCATTGATTCGTACGTACTAAGGGACGGGGAATGGAACGAATTTCACTCGTCATATAATACCAACCTTCCTTATGCGTTTTATTATATTTTATCCTTATTTTAATCACTTGTGAAGAGAAAGGTTAATAAAACAAAAGGTGATCTTATTTATAATTATTTTAATTTAGTATTGATTATCATTATGAAAGTAGTATAATATATTTATCATGAAACAAAAGTTAGGAGGACAGTATAAATGGTAGCAAAAGTTTGTGAAACATGTGGAACACCAATAAAAAAGCTAAAGCATTCTTCCATATGCCAGTGCGGTCCTAAGATACTGAGCAATCAACTCTCAGATAAAACAAAAAAATAAACTCCACTGGAATAGATCATAAACTAAACCATTAATCGGTTTGAGTTTGTAGATAAAAAGGGTTCCATCTTAATTTTTAAACAAAGTTGATTGGAGCGGTTGTTCGAGGCTCCCGGACCGACCGCGGAAAACGAGTGCCTTACGTTCCAATCAGCGTTCATATTTTATACACTCTCAAAAAATGAACCGATTATTCAATTAATCGGTTTTTATTTTTCCAATAAGGGGTAAAGAGCATAATAAATATTTTTCATTTCAATTAAAATAATGTACGATTATAGAATAGAATAAAATGTCATGAAGTTTTGTCTAAACCATAACGTGACGGTTAGGAGGGGCTATGTTGGGAACGAGACTTTAAAAATTGGCGAGTTGGCGGAAATGGCGAATGTTACGAAACGAACMGTAGATTATTATACGAATCTTGGCTTGCTTAAAGCAGAACGTTCCGCCTCTAATTACCGTTATTATTCAGTCGGTGAACTTGAAAGGCTCCGCCGTATCGAAGGATACAAAAGAGAAAACCTTTCATTGGAAGATATTAAAGAAATACTTAAAAAGGATAAGGAAGCCGCATCAGCAATTGAGGCAAAAGGTCTTCAGCTCAAGAATAAAATGGATGGCCTGAACGAAGAACTTCAGGAATTCATCAGCTTGATTGAAAAGGACGGAAAAAGTGAGCTTCTTCTAAAAAAACAGATATCCCGTGAAAGCATGGCCTTGATCCAATCATTACTAGTGTTGCTCGTATGATTAAAATTTATCTCTATAGTTTTATGCACAAAGGTGCATAGTAACGATATAGGCTAAATGGTTTTGGTTCATGTTATAAGGCAAAAATGCTTATTAAACGAAAATAACCATTTATACAGGAGGTGCTTGGGATTAAGCCATATATGTCTAATCCGAAGAACAGTAGGATTGGAACTATATGGAGAACCCGCACATATTGGAGATTTTTATAAAATTATTGGCAGTAGCTGCATTAATAGCATTAACCGCATTTTTCGTTGCATCGGAATTTGCAATCGTGAAAGTCAGAAGTTCCCGGATCAATCAATTAATTGAAGAAGGGCATAGAAATGCCCTCGCAGCCAAGAAAGTGACATCGCATATCGATGAGTACTTATCTGCCTGTCAATTGGGGATTACAGTAACAGCCTTAGGTTTAGGGGTGTTGGGTGAACCGACAGTAGAGGCAATCTTAAAACCATTGTTCACTAAATGGGGATTAGAGGAATCTGTAAGTCACATCATCTCGTTCCTGATCGCGTTCGGTTCCGTGACATTCCTTCATGTTGTGGTCGGCGAACTCGCACCGAAAACAGTTGCGATTCAAAAGGCAGAAGAGGTGACCTTGCTATTTGCAAAGCCATTAATTCTCTTTTACCGCATTTTGTACCCATTCATTTGGGTACTGAATGGTTCTGCACGTCTCCTGACGGGCATGTTCGGATTAAAGCCTGCTTCCGAGTCCGAAATGGCCCATTCCGAAGAAGAGCTGCGCATCATTTTATCGGAAAGCTATAAAAGCGGTGAGATCAACCAATCGGAATACAAATATGTCAATCAGATATTTGAATTTGATGAGCGCATTGCCAATGAAATCATGGTTCCGCGTACGGAAATGACCGTTATCGAAAAAGGCATGCCATTATTGGAAGTTGTTGAACTGATTCAGGAAGAACAGTACACAAGGTATCCGGTCATAGACGGTGATAAAGATAATGTCGTGGGAATGGTCAATATCAAACGCCTTTATACAGCGACGATTACAGAAGATAATGTAACGGCTTTAACGGTGGATTCCTTTGTAACACCCATCATCCGTGTTCTTGAAACGATCGCCATTCATGATCTGCTGCTAAAAATGCAGAAGGAAAGGATCCATATGGCAGTTTTGACCGATGAATATGGCGGAACAGCTGGTCTTGTAACGGTTGAAGACATCCTTGAAGAAATCGTCGGGGAAATCCGTGATGAATTTGATCAGGATGAACGTCCGCTCATTCAAAAAATTGATGAAGGGCATTATGTATTCGATGCTAAAACATTGGTTGAAGATGTCAATGATACCCTTGCGATCGATTTGCCGGAGGAAGATATCGATACATTGGGTGGATGGTTCCTGACAGGCAGATTTGAAATTGCTGTCGGAGATAGAATTGAATACGCCGGATATGAATTTACTGTAAAGGAAATGGACGGCCACCATGTTTTATATGTTGAAGTGAAGAAGATTAAATAAACAGGATCACACCAAAAGCCGAAAGTGAAAACTTTCGGCTTTTATTTTGTACGAACCATTCATTTGGGTGTTTATGACAATGGTAAGCAGACTGTTACTTAATTGGAAAAGGAATTCATGTAAAATGATAGTGTAGGTAACCATTTTAGCTTGGAAAATGTTAAAATTGATTTTGAACAATGAAACTATCTATATATCATTTCAAAGAATATAAGGTGAGTTCTAGTATTTTGCAATGCCGCTATTTCGGGCTGGTATAAATAAGTATTGAAGGTGGGCGGGAAAATGGGTTTTAAGAAAAAGCAAATGTTGGGATTTGGTTTGATCTTGCTTTTCTTGGCTATTTTACTTTCATTCATGATGTTTACGCTAAACAATTTAAAGAGCAGCATGACTGAAATAGTTGAAAATCGCTATGAGAAGGTTCAAGCTTCGATGGAAATCCGTCAGCTTTTTTCTAGATCGGACCGTGAGATTTTGTTTGCAGCTAATGATGCAAATAAAGAAGAAAGAGCAGAGAGCCTCGAAATCATCAATGAAAATCATAGTTTGATTGAATCAAAAATTGCCGGGTTATCAGGTTCGTTAAATAAGGCGAAAGCGAAGCAGCTATTGAAGGAGTTCGAGACCCAATATGCTTCTTACTCCATAACGGAGGCTGAGCTCATCCAAAAGATAAAATCGGGAAACTCTTCTGATAATCTTTCAAGCCTGATGGATGACCAAAGGGAAAAACGAACGAAAGTCATCAGTACGATGGATGAATTTAAGGATTACCAAGAAGGTGTCATGAAAGATACCTTAAGTAATTCGAAACAAACCTATGAAGATATGATCGGTTTTGTAATTTTTGCGGTTATTCTCAGCATTTTGGTCATTTCCGTAACGGTTGTTTGGATGATTCGGAGCACATCGAAAGATCTGCAATCGATTACGAAGGTCATCAAAAATATCGATTTTAAAAATTTGTCGGTCATACCAAGAATTCCGGTTCGGACCACTGATGAAATTGGGGATATAGCGAAATCGTTCAATGATATGGCGGAATCGCTTGAAATCTATAACCAAAAAGAAAAAGATTTCACTGAAAAGATCAGTGAACAGAACTGGATTCAGACCCGTGTTGCAGATATAGCTACCATGTATCAGCGCATTGTTGATGTGGAAGTCCTAGCTGACCGGTTCATTACAAGACTTGCACCGATGATGGGAGCTTCAATTGGAGCTTTTTACGTCAAACGGGGTGAGGGTGTGGATATGCGCTTTGTGAAGCTTGCCAGCTTTGCTGGAGATGGCGAAGATTCGGGCAGGCGTGAATTCCGTCTTGGCGAAGGTTTGATCGGTCAATGCGCCCTTGAAAAGAAATCCAAAGTCATCGAAGATATCCCTGAGGATTTCCAATTGGTTACGACAGGATTGGGGGAAGTCAACCCGAAAAGCATTGTCATTGCGCCAGTCATTTTTGAGGATGAAGTGGTGGCGATGGTTGAACTGGCGAGTTTGGAGGCCTTTACGAAGCTGCAAAAAACGTTCCTGAACCAGGTTCTTGATACTCTGGGCATCACGATCAATAATGTTGAGGGCCGGATGGAAATAGAGCGTTTATTGAAAGAATCACAGGCACAGACTGAAGAGTTACAGGCTCAATCGGAAGAGTTGCAATCACAGTCAGAGGAGATGCAAGCCCAATCAGAGGAACTGCAAACACAGGCTGAAGAGTTGCGAATGATCAATGAACAATTGGAAGAGAGAAATCGTGAAACGGAAGAAAAATCGAAAGAGCTTCAAGTCGCTAAACTGAATCTTGAAAAACAAGCGGAAGAATTGAAGTTAAGTTCAAAATATAAATCGGAATTCATGGCAAATATGTCCCATGAATTGCGGACACCGCTCAATAGTATCCTGATTTTATCGGAAATGCTTTCAGATCCTAATGATAGTAAATTAAATGAAGAGCAACAGGAGTTCGCTCGTGTCATTAATTCATCAGGTCAAGACTTATTAACGTTGATCAATGACATTTTGGATTTATCAAAAGTTGAAGTCGGAAAGCTTGAAGTGGTCTTTGATGAAATGAATCTGAGTGAGCTTCCTGAGTTATTGCACCGTAACTTCGATCATGTAGCGAAGAAAAAGAACATTGACTTTATAATCGAAAAAAGTAAAAACGTTCCGGATATTTTCTTTACGGATGAACAGCGCTTCCAGCAAATTTTGAAAAACCTGCTATCCAATGCATTTAAATTCACGGAAAAAGGTTCTGTGTCTGTCCAAATCAAAAAAGCTGATGAAGAAAATGTAGCACAATGGATACAGACAAAAGGAGCGAGCAATTGGGTTGAAATTAAGGTGACGGATACTGGCATCGGAATATCAAAAGAGAAGCAAAAGCTTATCTTTGAAGCATTCCAGCAAGGTGACGGAGCTACAATGAGAAAATATGGCGGTACGGGACTTGGGCTATCGATTTGCAGGGAGTTTGCCAAACTTCTGGGAGGCTGGGTCATTGTAGATAGTGAAGAAGGGCAAGGCAGTACCTTTACTTTCTTTATTCCAAGCATGCCAGAGGGCTTTAAAAATGTCGACGAAGCAATAGCTGCTTCTCCGGAAGTGGCAGCAGCTAACCACGATGATTCTGCCGCGCCTTTTGGCGATCAGGATGCAGGTATGATGGATGAAGAAGATCAGGATAAGGCCAAACCTTTCAGCAATAAAACAGTACTGGTAGTCGATGATGATCACCGCAATATATTTGCCCTGAAAAATGCGCTGAAGCATGAGGGGATGGAAATCCTGACAGCTGAAAACGGCTTTGAATGTTTGGAACTCCTTGAAAAAGGTAACAATATAGATGTTATATTGATGGATATCATGATGCCGGGTATGGACGGTTACGAAACGATGACCAGAATTCGCGAGCAAAGTAAATTCGAGGATCTTCCAATCATCGCGTTAACTGCAAAAGCGATGAAAGGCGATAGGGAAAAATGCCTGAAGGCCGGCGCTTCCGATTATGTCAGCAAACCATTAAAATTGGATCAGCTGCTATCAGTCCTAAGAGTATGGCTGACTAATTGATTGATAGTATGGGTGAGGAAGGATTTTCATGAAGGATACTTTAACGATTGAAGAAAGAGAAGATTTAGAAATCGAATTATTGCTAGAGGCCATTTATTCCGTTTCTGGCTATGACTTTCGTAAATATATGCGTTCTTCAATAAAAAGAAGAGTCGAAAATAGAATGAGGCTGGACCATGTTCGCAGGATCAGCGGAATGATTGAAATGGTTTTATATGAAAAAGGGTATGTCGAGAAGCTATTGAGAGATTTTTCAATAAATGTCACTGAAATGTTTCGCGATCCGGATTTCTTTAAAGCCTTTCGTTTAAATATTGTACCGCTCCTGAAAAAACTTCCTGAAATCAGAATTTGGCATGCGGGATGTTCAACCGGTGAAGAAGCCTTTTCCATGGCGATCATCCTCAAGGAGGAGGGACTTTATGATAAGGCGAGGATTTATGCCACTGATATGAATGATGAAGTCCTCCGTCATGCGGAAAAAGGGATATTACCTTTAAATAGAATGCAGTCTTATACGAAAAACTATCTGCAAGCTGGAGGTAGCCAGGAATTTTCGGAGTATTATACAACCGATTATCAAAATGCTTATCTTGATTCGGGTCTCCTTAAAAACATTGTGTTTTTCCAGCATAATTTARTTACTGATGGTTCATTCAATGAGTTCCATATCATCATGTGCCGGAATGTGATGATTTATTTTACCGGTGAATTACAGACCTATGTTAATCAGTTGTTTTATGACAGTCTTTGTAAAGATGGCTTCCTTGCAGTCGGCAGCAAGGAAACTCTTCATACATCATCCTTTTCGGAGGATTATGAGGACTTTGATTCAAAGGAACGGATTTATCGGAAACTGTAAAAAAGAAAGAGTTCGCATTTATGCGGACTCTCAGTTTGTAGACAAAAGGGGTTCGGAATTAAAAAATTCTGAACCCCTTTTGAAATTCCCTTTGAATTTCCGCCTAAAGTTAAGAGATTGGGGCTCTACGAGCCCACTATGTTAGGC